>NZ_NKRF01000128.1:0-40714 GCF_003408955.1 Pseudomonas sp. GL93 | reverse complement strand
GAAGGAAGAGTACCCAGGCACCACCAACCCGTTCCCGTGGATGAGCGAGATCATGGACTTGAAGAAAGAGAAAAACTTCTTCGAGACCCGTGTGATCGAGTATCAGACTGGCGGCGCATTGAGCTGGGACTGAATCAACACGAACCAAAAAATGTGGGAGCGGGCTTGCCCGCTCCCACATTGGCTATTGGTGATCCATAGACTTTGCAAGTAAGCCTTTATGCCCAACCACACCATCAAAACCCCCTGCGTCGGGCTGTGTTCCACCGTCTACGGTGACCTGGTCTGTCGGGGCTGCAAGCGCTATCACCACGAGGTGATCCAGTGGAATGGCTATAACGCCGAGGAAAAACAGGCGGTGTGGCTGCGTCTGGAACAACTGTTGGTGCAGGTGATGGCCAGCAAGCTGGAAGTGTTCGACCCGCACTGCCTGCGACAGCAGCTGGAAGCGCGCAAGATCCGTTTTATGCCGCACCAGTCGCCGTATTGCTGGGCATACCAGTTGATTGCGCGGGGTGCGCGGGTAATTTCCAAGCTGGATGCCTATGGGTTGACGCTGTTACCGGAGTTTCGCGAACGCCACCTGGCGGATTTACGCGATGCGATAGATCGAGAGTTTTTTCTGCTGTCCGAGGCGCATTACGAGCGCTATATCGCCCCGGTTTTCTTGAAAGAGTCATTCGGACCGGCGCTGATTGCCACGCGCTGACCCACAGTTGTGTTTAAAATGCCGCCCGCCCGATGACTGACGCTTAACGATGACCCCAGACGCACTCGCTACCCTGCACGCCCACTTGCTCACTGCCCTGGCTGACGCACCTGCGGAAACTCGGCGCCTGTTCCATGGCCGTGGCCGTTGCTGGCCGGGCCTGGAACAACTGACGGTGGACTGGCTGCAAGGGGTGGTGCTGGTGGCGTTGTTCAAGGAAACCGAGCACCTGCAGGCCCTGAAGCAAACGCTACTGCACATCGACTGGGCAGCTCTCGGCGTGCACACCGTGGCCCTGCAACACCGCTACCTGCCGCAAAGCACCACCGAATGGCTGGTGGGCGACGCCATCGACGAGCTGACCATCACCGAGGGCGGCCTGCGCTACCTGATCGACCTGGGTAAAAAGCAGAACAGTGGGCTGTTCCTCGACATGCGTTACGGGCGCAACTGGGTGCGCGAACAGGCCCAAGGCCAGCGTGTGCTGAATTTGTTTGCCTATACCTGCGGTTTTTCCGTGGCCGCCATCGAAGGCGGCGCCGACCATGTGGTGAACCTGGACATGGCCCGTGGTGCCCTCAGCCGTGGCCGTGACAACCATCGCCTGAATGGGCACGACCTGAGCCGAGTGAGTTTCCTGGGTCACGACCTGTTCAAGTCCTGGGCCAAGGTGACGAACAACGGTCCTTATGACCTAGTGATCATCGACCCGCCCTCCTTCCAGAAAGGCAGTTTCCTGCTGACCAAGGATTACCAGCGCGTGCTGCGCCGCCTGCCGGACTTGCTCAGTGCCCACGGCACCGTACTGGCATGCATGAACGATCCGGCCTTCGGCGAAGATTTCCTGATCGACGGCGTGACCCGCGAAGCACCGGGCCTGCGGTTTGTACAGCGGCTGGAAAACCCACCGGAATTTCCTGACATTGACCCACAGAGTGGGCTAAAGGCACTGGTGTTCCGTCAGGGCTGATGCGAAACATCCTGCGCTTGCTACGCTAACGGATACGCCGGGCGGTGAACCTTATCCTCCCCTTCCCGGTCGATACCTGCATTCCCTGGCCAGACTCGACGGCGCTACGTCGTCGGCTGCCCCGTTTGACCTTTTGGAGAACCGCCCGTGATATCGACCCTGCATGTAGCCAGACTCAAAGCCTGGGGCGCCCACGGCTTTACCGCCACCGGTGTGGTACTGGCCTTTTTGGCCACCCTGGCGCTGCTGGAAAACTCCCCCAAGGCGTGCCTGCTGTGGCTGGGCCTGGCACTGGTGGTGGATGGCGTCGACGGCTCGCTGGCGCGACGGGTGAATGTCAGCACGGTGCTGCCCAGCTTTGACGGCTCGGTGCTGGACCTGGTGATCGACTACCTCACCTACGTGTTCATTCCTGCACTGTTTATCTACCGCTACATCGACCTGCCTGATTTCACCCACCTGTTTGCAGTGTCGGTGATTCTGGTGTCGTCGCTGTTCTGCTTTTGCAACGTGAACATGAAGAGCAAGGACAACTACTTCGTCGGCTTCCCTGCCGCCTGGAACGTCGTTGCCCTGTGCGTCTATATCATCCAGCCGGATGCCTGGGTCACCTTGCTGACCGTGATCGGCCTGGCGCTATTGACCGTGACGCCGATGAAGTTCCTGCACCCGTTCCGGGTCAAGCGTTTCATGCCGATCAACATCGCGGTGACCACTATCTGGCTGCTGTGCAGCTTTCTGATGGTGGTGGATTACCCGAATACCAACCCTTGGACATTTGGCTTGTGGTCGCTGATGTCGGCGTACTTCCTGGGTATCTGCATCTGGCGCACGGCACTGGAGTGGCTGGGAACCCACAAATAGCCAAGCAGGGGCTTGCCCGAATGCCTGTAGGAGCGTTAGCCCCCTCCCACACTTGGTTCTGCGTGCATTCGGCAGGTAAGATGGCGACCTTTCGCATAGCGCACCTCCAACAATAAGCCCTGCCCATGCCTTTCGAACTCAGCGTTGACCTCACCACCCTGGCTATCCTGGCCGTTGTCGCTTTTATCGCCGGTTTTATCGACGCCATCGCCGGCGGTGGCGGTTTGTTGACCACGCCCGCCCTGCTCACCGCCGGGATGCCGCCGCACCTGGTGCTGGGCACCAACAAGCTCAGCTCCACCTTCGGCTCGGCCACCGCCAGCTTTACCTTCTACCGCCGCAAGTTGTTCCACCCACGCCAATGGGTGCACGCCATCGTCGGCACTTTGATCGGTGCGCTGACCGGCGCGGTCGTCGCCCATTACTTGCCTGCCGAAACCCTGAACAAGATGCTCCCGGTGATCGTCTTCGCCTGCGGTGTGTACCTGCTGTTCGGGGGCACGCCCAAGGCACCACTGGATGCCGAGGCCCCGATCAAAAAGAAATGGCAAGCCACCCAAGGCTTTGGCCTGGGCTTTTACGATGGCGTGGCCGGGCCCGGCACGGGCGCGTTCTGGACGGTCAGCACGATGCTGCTGCACCCCATCGACCTGGTGAAGGCTAGCGGCGTGGCGCGCAGCATGAACTTCGTCAGCAACGCGGCGGCGCTGACGGTGTTCATCATCAATGGGTCGGTGGACTGGATCGTCGGCCTGGCGATGGGTGTGTCGGTGATGTGTGGCGCGTTCTTTGGCGCACGCAGCGCGATCAGCGGCGGCGCCAAATTCATTCGCCCGGTGTTCATCACCGTGGTGCTGGGCCTGACCGTGCGCCTAGCCTGGCAGCACTGGTTCAGCGTGGCCTAAACGGCGGGCCACGTAGAGGTCGATCAGGTAACGCGCAATCGAGCGTGACGCCGGCAACGGCGGCAGCTCGTGGATATTGAACCACTGCGCGTCCTCGATCTCGTCGGCCTGGGGTACGATATCGCCACCGGCGTATTCGGCGTGAAAGCCCAGCATCATCGAGTGAGGGAACGGCCAGCATTGGCTGCCCATGTACTGGATGTTCTTGACCTCCACCTGCACCTCTTCGCGCACTTCACGGATCAGGCAGTCTTCGGCGGACTCACCCGGCTCGGCAAAACCGGCCAGGGTGCTGTAGACCCCCGTGACGAAACGCGGCGAGCGCGCCAGCAGGATGTCATCGCCACGGGTCACCAGCACGATCATGCTTGGCGAGATGCGTGGGTAGCTGCGCAGGTCGCAGGCCTGGCAATACATCGCCCGCTCCCGCGGTACCTGTACCATCGCCTGGCCGCAACTGCCACAAAAACGGTGCTCCCGCGCCCAGGTGCCGATCTGCGCGGCGTAGCCCAGCACCTTGTACAGGGTGTGATCACCTTGCAGCATAAAGCCGCGCAAGCCTTGCCAACTGCACCCTGGCACCTCTGCCGGCGCGTTGAGTTCCAACAGGTACACCGGCTCGCCATCGAGATGGCCGATACCGTGTTCGGCAAACACCGACAGGTCCTGACGCTTGAGCCATTCGCGCGGGAACAGCGGGCCGTTGGTATCGTGTAAAAAGCCTTCGCGGCTGCGGGCAACGGCCCAGCCGCCGGGGGCGTCGTTGTCCAGCAGCGTTGTGGTAATCCAGCCTGGGGTCATGTCAGTCAATCCACGAATTCGGGTTTCTGCTTACTCATATGGGCCGCGATGGCCACGCGCAGGTCGTTGGATTGCAACATAGCCGAGTTCCAGGTGGCAACGTATTCCAGGCCGTCATTGACTGTGTGGTCGCGCATGTAGCTGATCATGGCCTTGGTGCCGGTCACGGCAATCGGCGACTTGGCGGCGATTTGCCGGGCGAGGTCCATGACACCCGCCAGCAGGCTTTGCTGATCGGCAAACACGCGATTGACCAGGCCGATGCTGCGCGCTTCTTCAGCGCCGAACTGACGACCGGTGTAGGCCAGTTCACGCAGCATGCCGTCGCCGATAATGCGCGGCAGGCGTTGCAAGGTGCCGACGTCGGCGGCCATGCCGATGTCGATTTCCTTGATCGAGAATTGCGCGTCTTCGGCCGCGTAGCGCATGTCGCACGCGCTGATCAGGTCGATGGCACCGCCGATGCAGTAGCCTTGGATCGCCGCCAGCACGGGCTTGCGGCAAGCGTCCACGGCGTTGAACGAGGCTTGCAGTTCGAGAATCTTGCGGCGCAGCAGGCGCGCATTGCGCCCCACGTCCTTGCCAAAGTCATTGGCGATCGAGGCCAGCATCATCAGGTCGATGCCCGAGGAAAAGTGCTTGCCCGCGCCGCTGAGCACCACGGCACGCACGGCGTCGGTCTCGTCGACCCATTGGAAGATGTCGATGATTTCGGTCCAGAACGCCGCGTTCATGGCGTTGATCTTTTCCGGGCGATTGATCTGCACATGGGCAACGTTGCCGCTGAGTTCGACAACGAAGGCTTGGTATTCGGACATGGCAGTGATCCCTGACTGGCGATTGAGAAAGGCCAGACTATATCAAGGGTGCGCCACGGCGCATCGGCCAAAAACGGGACTGACCACGGTGAGGGAAAAGACGCTGGATAAAACCCGATGCACAGGCCATCCTTTGCGCTTTAAGCCGCGCTGTGCGCGGCGCTCGACGTTTTAAGGAAATGCCATGCACGCCCAACCCCTCGCTCCCGCCGATTTCGAATTCATTGACGCCACCTTGCTCAAATACGGCGAAGACCACTCGGTGCTGAACATGGCCGAACTCGACGGTTATTTCGCCGCCCTGGTTTCCAGCCCGGCCAAGGTGGATGTGGCCGAGTGGTTCCCGGCGATCTGGGGCGGGCAAAACCCTGAATGGGACAACATGGACGAGGCCCAGGCTTTTCTCGAGCTGTGTGTACGCCAAATGAATACCCTGGCCGCGCAATCGGCCACTGACTCCCAGGCATTCAAAGCCCGTTTCGATGAAACCGAACATCAAGGCCAGGCGGTGACCCTTGCCGAGGAATGGTGCTTTGGTTATGTGCGCGGTGTGGCGATCGCCAACTGGCCGCCATTGCCCGCTGCACAAGCCGGGCAACTGGAGCGGATTTCCTGGTGCGCCGAACAGGACAATTTCGAACTGCCGGCGGATCTGGATATAAACGCCCATCAACTGCAGGTCAGCGAAATCGAACCGGCTGCGCGGGCGCTGCATGACTACTGGCTGAGCCAGCGTTAAGGCAGGCAAGCCCTGATGCCAGTTGTAGGAGCGAGCTTGCTCGCGAAAAACTTACAGGCGCCGCGTTCATTCAGAAAGCACGCTTTATCGTTGACGTTTTTCGCGAGCAAGCTCGCTCCTACATTTGGGCCGGAGCGCATTCCAATAAATCACGCAGATCACCCGCTCACTCGACAAGCATGGCGTGTTTGCCTGATGATTCGGGTCCGCACGTCGGCCACTCCACGCCACCTCGCCTTGACCAGGAGCCTTGTACCTTGAGTTCGCAGAAAACCGTGACCGTTACACCGCCCAACTTCCCCCTCACTGGCAAGGTCGCGCCCCCCGGCTCCAAATCCATTACCAACCGTGCGCTGTTGCTGGCGGCACTGGCCAAGGGCACCAGCCGTTTGAGCGGTGCGCTCAAAAGCGATGACACGCGCCACATGTCGGTAGCCCTGCGGCAGATGGGCGTCACCATCGACGAGCCGGACGACACCACCTTTGTCGTCACCAGCCAAGGCTCGCTGCAATTGCCGGCCCAGCCGTTGTTCCTCGGTAACGCTGGCACCGCCATGCGTTTTCTCACGGCTGCCGTCGCCACCGTGCAAGGCACCGTGGTGCTGGACGGTGACGAGTACATGCAAAAACGCCCGATCGGCCCGCTGCTGGCCACCCTGGGCCAGAACGGCATCCAGGTCGACAGCCCCACCGGTTGCCCACCGGTAACCGTGCACGGCGTGGGTAAGGTCCAGGCCAGGCGTTTTGAGATTGACGGTGGTTTGTCCAGCCAGTACGTATCGGCCCTGCTGATGCTGGCGGCGTGCGGCGAAGCGCCGATTGAAGTGGCGCTGACCGGCAAGGACATCGGCGCCCGTGGCTACGTGGACCTGACCCTCGATTGCATGCGTGCGTTCGGGGCTCAGGTAGACACCGTGGACGACACCACCTGGCGCGTGGCCCCCACCGGCTATACCGCCCATGATTACCTGATCGAACCCGACGCTTCCGCCGCCACTTACCTGTGGGCCGCAGAAGTACTGACCGGTGGCCGTATCGATATTGGTGTGGCCCCACAGGACTTCACCCAGCCGGACGCCAAGGCCCAGGCCGTGATCGCGCAATTCCCGAACATGCAGGCCAAGGTGGTGGGCTCACAAATGCAGGATGCGATCCCGACCCTGGCGGTGCTCGCCGCGTTCAACAACACCCCGGTGCGCTTCACTGAACTGGCGAACCTGCGCGTCAAGGAATGTGACCGCGTGCAGGCGCTGCACGATGGCCTCAACGAAATTCGCCCGGGCCTGGCGACCATCGAGGGTGATGACCTGCTGGTCGCCAGCGACCCCGCCCTGGCTGGCTCTGCCTGCACCGCACTGATCGACACCCACGCCGACCATCGCATCGCCATGTGCTTTGCCCTGGCCGGGCTGAAAGTCGCGGGCATTCGCATTCAAGACCCGGACTGTGTGGCCAAGACCTACCCTGACTACTGGAAAGCCCTGGCCAGCCTGGGCGTCCACTTAAACTACTGACACAGCCACCTGTAGGAGCGAGCTTGCTCGCTCCTACAATTGAACCTCGCCGGGAGCGTCAATGACCCTTCGCCAACCCTGCCCACCCGGCGCCTGTGTCTGCAACCGTGAACAACTGCTGGAAGCGCCCGGCGCTGATCTGCGCATTCTGCAACTGACGCGACAGCAGGAAAAAATCCTGCTGGAGCGCCTGGAAAACCTCAAGAGCCTGCAAGACCTCGAACACTTGCAACAGCGAATGTACGACCAGTTGGGCATCCGCGTACACATCGCGCCCGGGCATGCCGAGGTCAAGAGCATGCGCGGGATCCAGATCGTCATCGACGAACTGCCCGGCATATGCCGCAAGACCCGCCAGTCGATCCCCGCCTCCATTCGCCGTGGCCTGGAGAAAAACCCAGAGATTGCCTACCGCTTGCTCGACGCCCACGACCTGTTTCGCGACGCTTGAATTATCCCGCGACGGCCTCACGCTCAAACAACCCCTGCCCCACAGCCTTGGCCTTGTGCAAATGCACCTGGGCCGTGCCACTTTCCGAGTCCAGCAGCAACTGCGAGGTGAGTACCCGCGCCCCGCAATAATCAAAGATGCCGTAGTCGATCTGGGTGTTCATGGCCTTGGCATAACCGTGTCGCTCAAAGGCACTGTCATCAGCCCCACCCAGGGCCAGCAGATGCACCTGCACATGCCTTAGTTTTTTCTGCACCGGTGTATCGGGGCCGTAATCAATCGCCCAGCCATTGACGAATACGCGGTCGACCCAGCCCTTGAGCAACGCCGGCATCGACCACCAGTAAATAGGGAACGCCAGCACCAGCGCGTCGGCGCGGTCTATGCGGGCCTGTTCGGCCAACACGTCGGCTGGCGGCGTCGCCCGAGTACGGTGCACCCGATGGTCGGCGGCGGTGTAGCGTGGGTCGAACCCTTCAGCGGCAAGGTCGGCTATTTCAAAGGTGTGGCCAGAGGCGCTCAAGCCTGCACCCACCTCGGCGGCCACGCTGTGGGTAAGGGATTGTGGGTCGTGATGGGCAACAACGATCAGTGCGTGCATGACTTTGACTCCGTTTCGGCTTAATCTACTTTTAGTAAGTTACGTCGAATAAGTTACTTTTGGTATATAAGCATGTCAAGCAGTGAATCACCTGCTCCACGTCGTCGTTTGTCCCGTGAAGATCGCCTGCGTCAGTTACTCGACGTGGCCTGGCAATTGGTGCGTGACGAGGGCACCGACGCCCTGACCCTGGGCCGCCTGGCCGAGTTGGCAGGTGTCACCAAACCGGTGGTGTACGACCACTTCGCTACGCGGGCGGGGTTGCTGGCCGCGCTGTATGCAGACTTCGACGCGCGCCAGGACCAGGTGTTTGCCAATGCCATCGCCATCAGCAACGCAACCCTTGAGGACCGCGCGTGGGTCATTGCATCGTCATATGTCGATTGTGTGTTGTTGCAAGGTCGGGAAATCCCCGGGGTGATTGCCGCCTTGAGCGGTTCGCCGGAGTTGGAAGCGTCCAAGCGTGAATACGAGGCGATCTTCCTCGATAAGTGCAGAGACGCGCTGTCGCCCTTCACCCACGGCGGCAGTATTTCCCAGGCAGGGTTGCGCGCCATGCTCGGCGCGGCGGAAGCCCTGTCCCATGCGGCGGCCAATGGCGAGATCAGCCGCGAGGAAGCTCAGCAGGAGCTGCTGGAGACTATCCTCGGGATGGTCATGCGCGTCAGGCCGTAGGCAGACGGCCCTGGACGAACAGTTGCGCCTTGCGCGTCAACTGGTCCAGGTGCCGATCGCGCTGTTTCTCTGCGTCGACCATGGCGCGCTTGCCGTGTTTTTGCAGCAGGTAGGTGTGGATCTGCCGCACTTCCAGCGAGCTGTAGATTGAGGCCACATCCAACACGCCCATCAGCCCCTCGGTGCCGTAGTTGCGGGTGTTCATCACGACCTGGGGGCCACGCGCACCGCGTACCTGGAAGCCCATGGCTTCGAACGCCGCAACCTTCTCTACCGCACAGGCCAGTTCGGCGTGGGGATAACGCGCCAACACCTCGTCCATCATGCTGCGTGCCACACCCTGGCGACGAAAGCCGGCCTGCACCGCCATAAACGCAATACCACACGCGTGCGGATCATCCTTCACCGGCAGATACAGGCAAAAACCCACCACCGTCTCGTCTTCCATCGCCACGACCAACTCCACCGCAACGCCCTTTTCGCCATTCAACGCCTCAAGGTACAGATGCACCTCAAACCCGATGGCGTACTGGTAGATGTTGTAGAGCAGGTTGCTCGGTGCCAGCGCCACGCTGCTGATGTCGGTGAGGTTGTCCACCACCATCTGCAGGATCTGGCTGTTGATCGGTTCGGGGCACGGCGTGGTATAGCGGGTAAGGCTGAACATGCAAATTCCTGGGGTTTCGCGTCAAGGCAGCGGCGATTGTACCTGTTGCGCGCCGCTCATGGCCCGCACACCTCGCGCAAACACGCGCGCAGCCAGCGATGGGCCAGGTCGGTGCCACGCGCCAGGACGATGGCCGTGTTGAAACCGGCGACCACGATGCTGAATTTGCCGGTGGATGCTTACCGGCGCGAAGCTTCGCCATGGCGGTAGGTTTGCTGATCGCCTGGAGACGTGGGCAGTCCCTGGCCAGCGCGAAGCAGACAAACGTTGACAAGCTAAAATCGTAACGACTATTGTCTGACAACCTGATCACCAAGGTTTTCCCATGCTTGAGCTCCAGCGCCCCGATTCGCTTGTCGTACGGGTTGTCAGCGCCATTCGCGCAGAAATCGAATCCGGCCAACTGGCCCCGGAGTCGCGCCTGCCGACCGAACAGCAACTGGCCGAACAACTCAACGTCAGCCGTTCCGTGGTGCGTGAAGCCATTGCCCAGCTCAAGGCCGACGGCGTGCTCACCGCCCGCCGGGGCCTGGGCTCGTTTATTTCGCAGACCCCTGCGGGCACGGTGTTTCGGTTTCCGCAGCCCAACGGTCGACGACCTGACCTGGCGCAGATGTTCGAAGTGCGCCTGTGGATCGAAACCCAGGCCGCTTCGATTGCCGCCCAGCGCCGCGACAGCGCCGACCTGCAGCGCATGAAGAGCGCGTTGCAGGCCATGCAGGACAACCGCAACGACTTTGAAGCCGCAGCGCTGGCCGATGTGGAATTCCACCGCGCCATTGCCGACGCCAGCAAGAATGACTACTTCGTGGCCTTCCATGACTTCCTCAGGAGCCAGTTGGCCAGTGCGCGTAAAACCGCGTGGGAGAACTCGGCGTCGCGCTTTGCCACCGGTTCGGCCGATGCGACCGAAGAACATCAACAGCTCTACCAGGCCATCGCCGACGGCGACGCCCAACGCGCCGCCGCCAGTGCCGAGGCGCACCTGCGTGCCGCGGCGCGACGCCTGCAACTGGAATTACCGACCACGAATTGATCTACCTTGTTTGCAGCGTGTCCGCGGACACGCCATTTTTTTAACAAAAACATTAGTCTGACAACCTGATAAGCAGACTGAAATGTACAGCCTAGGTACCCCTGCAATGATTCATGACTTTTGCATTATCGGCGGCGGCATCGTCGGCCTGGCCACTGCCATGGAGCTGCTCAAGCGCCAACCTGGCGCGTCGCTGGTGATCCTGGAAAAAGAGTCGGCGCTGGCCAAGCACCAGACCGGCCACAACAGCGGCGTGATCCATGCCGGCATCTACTACGCGCCCGGCAGCCTCAAGGCCGATTTGTGCAAGCGCGGCGCCGAAGCCACCAAGCAGTTCTGCCGCGAACACGGGATCAAATTCGAGGTGTGCGGCAAGCTGCTGGTGGCCTCAAGCCCGCTGGAAATGCAACGCATGGAAGCGCTGTACGCCCGTGCCCAGCTCAATGGCATGCAGGTCGAGCGCTTGAATGCCGAACAACTGCGCCAGCGTGAACCGAACATCGTCGGCCTCGGCGGCTTGTTTCTCGATGCCACCGGGATTGTCGATTACCGCCAGGTGTGCGAGACCATGGCCCAGGTGATTCGTCGCAACGGTGGGCAGATCTGCCTGGAGCGCACCGTCACCGCCATCCACGAAAACACCGACACGGTCACCGTCAACACCGAGGGCGAGACCTGGCAGGCCCGCCACCTGGTGGTGTGTGCCGGCTTGCAGTCAGACCGCCTGGCCCGCCTGGCCGGCATCCGCATCGACCATCAGATCATCCCGTTTCGGGGCGAATACTTCCGCCTGCCCGCCGCCAAGAACAACATCGTCAACCACCTGATCTACCCGATCCCCGACCCGGAGTTGCCCTTCCTCGGCGTGCACCTGACCCGCATGATCGACGGCAGCGTCACCGTCGGCCCGAATGCCGTGCTGGGCCTGGGCCGCGAGAACTACCGCAAGTTTTCGGTGAACTGGCGCGACGTAGCGCAGTACGCCAGCTTCCCGGGTTTCTGGAAAACCCTCTGGCAAAACCTCGGTTCCGGCACCACCGAGATGAAGAACTCGTTGTTCAAGTCCGGCTACCTGGAGCAGTGCCGCAAGTACTGCCCGTCCCTGACCCTCGATGACTTGCTGCCCTACGAGGCCGGTATCCGTGCCCAGGCGGTGATGCGCGACGGCAGCCTGGTGCACGACTTTCTGTTCGCCCAAACCTCACGGATGCTGCATGTGTGCAATGCGCCCTCACCGGCCGCCACCTCAGCCATGCCCATCGGCGCAATGATCGCCGACCGCCTGTTCCACCTCCAGTAAGACCGCACCGCCCGTTCACCCAACAATAACTACAAAGACCCAGAAGGAAGTCCAGCATGTCGGCATCCGCCTCCATCCCCGGTACCGAAACGCCCGAACAAACCCGCAAGCGCCTGCGCAAAGTAGCCGCCGCCACCATCTTCGGCTCGATGCTGGAGTGGTACGACTTTTACCTGTACGCCACCATGGCGGCGATTGTGTTTTCGAAGATCTTCTTCGATAACAGCGACCCGAAGACTGCCACGCTGATGGCCTTTTCGACCTTTGCCATCGGCTTTATCGCCCGCCCCTTCGGCGGCATCCTGTTTGGCTACCTGGGCGACAAGTTCGGGCGCAAGCAAGTGCTGGTGCTGACCTTCTGCCTGATGGGCGTGTGCACCACCTTGATCGGCTTGATCCCCAGCTACGCCTCCATCGGCATCTGGGCCCCGATCCTGCTGGTGTTTATCCGCATCATCCAGGGCCTGGGCGCGGGTGCCGAGTTGTCAGGCGCGGCGGTCACCTCCTACGAGCATGCCTCCCAAGGCAAGCGTGGCAGCCAGGGCGCCTGGCCGGCATTGGGACTGAACCTGGGCCTGTTGCTGTCCTCGCTGACCATCTACCTGCTGACCATCAACGGCAACGAGTTCCTGCTGGCCGGCGGCTGGCGTATTCCGTTTATCTGCAGCATCGTGCTGGTGGGCGTCGGCCTGTGGGTGCGTAACAGCATTCCGGAAACCCCGCAGTTCGAAGCGCTGAGCAAGGAAAAAGCCAAAGCCAAGCCATCGCCCCTCAAAGCCTTGTTCAAGAACGACCTCAAGGGCCTCGCCGTGGTGTTTTTTGTCGCGATTGGCTACAACGCCCTGAGCTACATCTTCAAGACCTTCTCCCTGGCGTACCTGACCCAATTCAAAGGCGTGGATGTGCATGTCACCTCGCTGTCGGTGACCATCGCCAGCCTGGTGGCCATCGTCGCCGTGCCCTGCTTCGGCTGGCTGTGTGACAAGTGGAGCAGCAAGGCTGTGTTGATGCTCGGCGGGCTGTGCTCGCTGTTGTTCGCCTACCCGTTCCTGGCGCTGCTCAACAGCGGTGAAAGCCTGATGATTTACCTCGCCATCGGTGTGGGCACCGGTATCCTCGCGCCGATGATGTTTGCGCCCCAGGGCTCGTTCCTGAGCCGGCAGTTCCCGACGCAAACGCGCTCTTCGGGTTTTGGCACCGGGCGGGAAATCGGCACCGCCATTGCCGGTGGCCTGGCACCGCTGGGTGCGCTGTCGATGGTGGCGGCGTCGGCCACCCACTCCACCGATGGCGTGGTGGTGATCCTCGCGATTTCTGCCTTGTTGGTGGTGGTGTTTGCCCTGTGCGATCAGGGCGCGAAACACTCGGCATTCAAGAACTGAGCAAAAAAGTTCGGACCAACGGGTGCATGGATGCACCTGGATCGCGCATCATGGGCACTTTCAAGCTCAAGGGTAACGTCCATGCGCGTTCTGTCATTGATGATGGGTCTTACGACGCTGGCCGCCACTACGGTGTTCTGCGCCAGCGCGATGGCGAATGAAGAAAGTCAGTTAGTCCAACAGATCAACCAATACCGCAGCCAGGTGCAACGCTGCGGTGACCAGGGTTCCCAGGAGCTGCCGCCGCTGACCAGCGACACACGGCTGGTGTTGCCGGCGTCCAATGTCGGCGATTTGCAGCAGTCGCTGGCGCGGGCTGCGTACCCCATGGTGAATGTGCAGGCTATCAGCCTGTCCGGGCCCAAGGATGCCGAGGCCGCGATGAAAGCGGTGCGCGAGAGCTTCTGCCGCGTAGTGCTCGATCCGCAATTTGTCGACATCGGCGTCAGCAACAGCGGCCAGGACTGGCGCATCGTGCTGGCTCGCCCGCTGGTTACCAGCGGCCTGGGCGATTGGCAGACCGAAGGCAGAAAACTGCTCGACCTGATCAACACCGCCCGTGCCGAGCCGCGCCAGTGTGGCACCCAGGCGTTCACCGCCACGGCGCCCTTATCGTGGAACGACACGCTGGCCGGCGCAGCCAACAGCCACACCCGCAACATGGCCAACGGCAATTTCTTCGACCACCTGGACCCCGACGGCCGTACGCCCGGCGACCGTGCAGAATTGGCCGGGTATATCGCGAAGAATATCGGTGAAAACATCGCCGCCGGCCTCGACACGCCGCGCAAGGTCGTCGACGGTTGGCTCGCCAGCCCCGGCCACTGCGCCAACCTGATGAACCCGCAGTTTCGCGAATTGGGCGCCGCCTACGCCATGGACCCCAAGAGTGACGCGGGCATCTACTGGACAGGCTTATTCGGCACGCAATAAAGGGTGGGCGCCGGCCCAACCCGGCCAATAATGACGGCGTGCAAATAGACAATGAAATCAAAGTGCTATCAGGGAGATAATTGCGCTGAACTGAATGCGGTCATACCGGTCTGTTGCTAGTCGGCCTGACTCTTCAAAGCTAAACAATACGTAGCAAGCAAGGTGTGAACCCAATGATGAATTGGCTGCAAGGCAGCAGCGAAATGGCAGAGCGGGTTCGTCAGCACGATTGGGCCAATACGCCCCTGGGGCCACTTGAACACTGGCCCGATGTGTTGAAGACAACCGTTGCGCTGTGCTTCGCGTCGAGTTTTCCCCAGGCCATCGTCTGGGGGCCTCAGTTGATTACCCTCTACAACGACGCGTTCACGCCGATCCTGGGTAACAAACCCGACGCTTTGGGCCGCCCGTTCAACGAGATCTGGCACGAGGTGTGGGACGATATCAGCCCTATCGCCGACGCCGCGTTCGATGGGCACGCCACCTATATCGAAAACTTCCCGCTGTTGATCCAACGCAACGAAGCGCCGGAACAAGCCTATTTCACCTTTTGCTACAGCCCGATTCGCAATGCCCAAGGCGTGGTGGTCGGTTTGCTCGACACGGTGACCGAAACAACCGCCACGGTATTCCTGGCCCGTCGCCTGGCAGTGCTGGACGCCATCGGCAACAGCGTGGCCAATGCCACCGACGCCGAAACCATCCTGACGTCGACGACCCGCCTGCTGGCCGAACATCTGCAGGTGTCCATCTGTGCCTACGCCGACATGGACGAGGATGAAGATGGCTTCACCATTCGCGGCGACTGGTCGGCGCATGGCTCGCCGAGCATCATCGGGCATTACAGCCTGGCGGCATTCGGTGAGTGCGCGGTCAACTGCCTGCGTGCCGGCGAGCCACTGGTGATACGCAATAATCTGATCGAGCTGCCGCCCCATGACGCCGCGAGCTTCCAGGCACTGGGGGTGACAGCCACTATTTGCATGCCGTTGATCAAAGACGGGCGGCTCACCGCGCTGATGGCCGTGCACGACAAACTGCCGCGCTTTTGGTCCTCCTATGACATGGCGCTGGTGGGCGAAGTCACCGAGCGTTCCTGGGCACATATCGAGCGCGTACGCGCCGATGCCGCCGTGCGCCAGGGCCTGGCCGCCTATACAGAACTCAATGCCAGCCTGGAACAACGTGTAAATGAGCGTACCCAAGCGCTGGCCGAAGCCGAAGCCGCACTGCGCCAGTCACAGAAGCTGGAGGCCATCGGCCAGCTGACCGGCGGCGTCGCCCATGACTTCAACAACCTGCTGACCATTATTCGCTCATCGGTGGACTTCTTGCGCCAGCCGGGCCTGTCCGAGGAGCGCCGGCAGCGCTATATGTGCGCGGTGTCCGACACCGTGGAGCGGGCCAGCAAACTCACCAGCCAACTGCTCGCCTTTGCCCGACGCCAACCGTTGAACCCGCAGGTGTTCGATGTCGGCCAGCGCGTACAGAATATCGGCGAGATGCTCGAGAGCGTTACCGGTGCACGCATTCATGTGCAGGTTAAACTGCCCGATCAGCCCTGCTATGCGCGCATCGACCCCAGCCAGTTCGAAACCGCACTGATCAACATCGCCCTCAACGCCCGCGATGCGATGGAAGGCCAGGGTACCCTGACCCTCAAGGTCGCCGGGCAGCAGGCGCTGCCACGTATTCGCGGGGATGCCGAATCCTGTATGCCCTACATCGCCATCTCCCTGGCTGACACCGGCACCGGGATTCCCAGCGACACCTTCGAACACATCTTCGAGCCGTTCTTCACCACCAAGGCCGTGGGCAAAGGCACCGGCCTGGGTCTGTCGCAGGTATTCGGCTTTGCCAAGCAGTCAGGCGGCAATATCGATGTGGCCAGCACCCTCGGCCAGGGCACGGTGTTTACCTTATATCTGCCACAAGTCGAAGGCGAAGCGGCGCCGGATCAAGACACGCCTGCAGATCTGCCAGGGCCGCAAGAGGCTGCTCATCAGCATGTGCTGATCGTCGAGGACAACTTAGAGGTGGGACGCTTCGCCAGCCAGATCCTCAAGGACCTGGGTTACCAGACCACCTGGGCGACCAATGCCGAACAGGCGCTGAACCTCGCCGGCAATGACGTTCAGGGGTATGACGCGATTTTCTCCGACGTGGTGATGCCCGGCATGACCGGCGTGGCCATGGCCCGGTTGCTGCGCCAGCGCCGCCCGGACCTGCCCGTGGTACTCGTCTCTGGCTACAGTGAGGAACTGGCAGACAGCGGCTATGAAGGCTTTGAGTTCCTCGCCAAGCCCTACTCCGCCGACCAGGTTGCCCGGGTGCTGGCAAAGGCGATGTGCAAGGATCAGTCGACGACCGCCACCTGATTGCGACCGGATGCCTTGGCCTGGTACAGGGCCTTGTCGGCGCTGTTCATCAAGCCGTTCAAGTCCAGATGCTGAGCGTGGGTGGATGCCACACCCAGGCTGGCGCTCACCCCCTGTACCGGGTCAGCGGGCAAGTCCCCAATTTTCTGGATCAACTGCTCGGCAATGCCGCGCGCGGTCTCCAATGAGGTATTGGGCAGCAACACGGCAAACTCCTCGCCTCCCAGGCGACCGTAGATATCGGTCTGGCGAAAGGACGCGCTGATCACCGCGCCAATCTGGCGCAACACCTGGTCGCCGGCCTGGTGGCCGTAGGTGTCATTGATGGCTTTGAAGTGGTCCATGTCCATCATCAATGCACACAGCGGCTGCTGCTCGCGAAGGCACTGGGCGTACAGCAACTGGGCCTGTTCGTAGAACGCCCGACGGTTCATCAGTCCGGTCAGCTCATCGGTCTGGGCGGCGCGGGTGGAAATATGATGAGCGCGCTCCATTTGCCTCGTCAGGCGAAAGGCTTTTTCCAGGGCATCGGAGAGTTTGCGCGTCGCACCGACCACAAACGAAGCAAACACCAGCACCGCCAGCGCCACGCCGACCTGCATCGGCGAAGGCTGAAACAGCATCCACAGCGTGCAGGGAAGCAACACCAACGCCATCGAGCCCAGCGTCATGTAGCGATAGGCTGAATAACAGGACACCGCGCTGACCGACATACCCACGGTAAACAGCATCACCAGCACCTGGGATAAGCGGTCATCGACCGGCATCACCGCCAGCGCCCCGCCGCCCCAGATACCCGCCGACAGCATCAGCGTGACCCAATAGCGGCGTTCCCAGCGAGCAGGGGTGCGCCCGGCGTCGGGGCAGCGAAACCATTGCACGAACAGATGCAGGCGCACCAATGACGAACCCGCCAGCAGCACCAGCCACGCCAGAATGACCTGGTGATCAAAACGATCCCAGCACAGCCAGCAGAGCATGACCGCGCCCAGGTAGCTGCCGAAGATCGCCGAGAATGATTGACGAAACAGCTGGTGCAAACGGTCGGTTCGCACCTGCTCTTCGATGAGGTGACCCTGATCTTGCCCAAGGTTATTCATGGGGTTGGCCTGTTTGACCGGCGACGGCAAAGGCGCCATTGTGGCACCTTGCCAGCAAGCCGAACAGCGGCATACGCCGCGCTAGAGCGTTTCAGGCTCCTGAGGTCGCAAAATCAGCACGCCCAGGGGCGGCAGGTTCAACGACAACGACACCGGTTGCCCATGGCGTGGCTCATCCTGGGTAAACACGGCTCCGCCATTCCCGTAATTGGAGCCGGCGTAGGTATCAGCATCACTGTTGATCACCTCACTCCACCGCCCGCCGAACGGCACACCGACTGCGTAGCCTTCACGGGGCACCGGGGTGAAGTTGGCAACCACCAACACCGGCTTGCCATCCTTGCTCCAACGCAGCCAGGCGTAGACGCTGTTGATCGCGTCATCACCGATCAGCCATTGGAAGCCCTGGGGGGCATCGTCCTGTTCATGCAACGCAGGCTCTTCGCGGTACAGGCGGTTCAAATCGCCTACCAGCTTCTGCACGCCACGGTGCTCGGGGTACTGCAGCAAATACCAATCCAGTTGCTGGTCGTGGTTCCACTCGCGCCATTGGCCAAATTCGCAGCCCATGAACAGCAGCTTCTTGCCGGGGTGCATCCACATGAAACTGAGGTAGGCGCGCAGGTTGGCAAATTTCTGCCAGCGGTCGCCGGGCATCTTGTCGATCAGCGAGTGCTTGCCGTGCACCACCTCATCATGGGAAATCGGCAGGATAAAGCGCTCGGACCACGCGTACACCAGCCCGAAACTCAGCTCGTTGTGATGATGGGCGCGGTACACCGGGTCTTGCTGGATGTAATGCAAGGAGTCGTGCATCCAGCCCATGTTCCATTTGTAGTTGAAGCCCAGGCCACCCTGTTGGGTCGGCTGGCTGACGCCGGGCCAGGCCGTGGACTCCTCGGCAATCACCAACGCGCCCGGCGCTTCAAGGGCGACCACGTCGTTCAGGTGCCGCAAGAATTCGATGGCTTCCAGGTTCTCGCGACCGCCATGGCGGTTGGGCACCCATTCACCGGCCTTGCGCGAATAATCGCGATACAGCATGGAGGCCACTGCGTCCACGCGCAGGCCGTCCACGTGGAAATGCTTGAGCCAGTGCAAGGCCGACGCGAGCATGAAACCGTGGACCTCGGTGCGGCCCAGGTTGTAGATCAGCGTGTCCCAGTCCTGGTGAAAGCCTTCCAGCG
Organism: Pseudomonas sp. GL93; assembly: GCF_003408955.1. NCBI lineage: Bacteria > Pseudomonadati > Pseudomonadota > Gammaproteobacteria > Pseudomonadales > Pseudomonadaceae > Pseudomonas > Pseudomonas sp. GL93. The sequence continues at coordinate 21,684 of NZ_NKRF01000128.1, read as the reverse complement.
GGTTGGCGTATTCATACAGCGCGGTACCATCAAATTGGGCTAGGCCGTGGGTATCGGTGGGGAAATGCGCTGGCACCCAATCAAGGATCACGCCGATATCGGCCTGATGGCAGGCATTGACGAACCAGGCAAAGTCTTCCGGCGAGCCAAAGCGCGCGCTGGGGGCAAACTGGGATAACGCCTGATAGCCCCACGAGCCACCAAAGGGGTGCTCCATGATCGGCATCAGTTCGATATGGGTGAAGCCCAATTGCTGAACGTAAGGAATCAGCCGTTCGGCCAGTTCGCGCCAGCCATATTGCCGGGCCACTTCACCGGCCTCGTCCAGCTCACACTGCCAGGACCCCACATGCAGCTCGTAGATCGACAACGGCGCGGTGGTTTTCTGCCTGTCTCCCCGCGATTGCATCCACTCATGGTCCTGCCAATCCACTTGCAAAGGTGCGGCGACCTTCGAGGCGGTGTCCGGCGGCAGTTGGGTGGCGAGCGCCACAGGGTCGGCCTTGAGCGGCAGAATGCCGTGGGCACCGAGAATTTCATACTTGTAGGCCGCGCCCGGTTGCAGGCGCGGGATAAAGATTTCCCACACCCCCGATGGATGACGCAGGCGCATCGGGTGGCGGCGCCCGTCCCAGATATTGAAGTCGCCCACCACCGAAACCCGCCGTGCGTTCGGCGCCCACACGGCAAAGCGCACGCCTTGCACGCCGTCGACGCTGACCACCTGAGCCCCCAGGCAGTTGCCCAGGTCACGGTGATTGCCTTCGGCAAACAGGTACAGGTCCATTTCCCCCAGCAGCAATTGGCTGAAGCTGTAGGGGTCTTCGGTGATCTGCTCACCGCCGGCCCACTGGATTTTCAGCAGGTAGGGCTGGCGAGTGCTGAAGTGCCCAATAAACAGGCCCGGCACCTGGGTGGCGTCGAGGCTGCCAAACGGCTCGCCCGTGTCACGCGCCAGCACCTGCACACTCAGGGCCTCCGGCAGGAACGCGCGGATAAACTGGCCGCCCTGCTCGTCATCATGGGGCCCCAGGATCGAAAAGGGGTCGGGGTGCTCGGCGCGCACCAGTGCATCGACGTCCTTGGACGCCGGCAGTGCAGTCAACTTGGGCTGCAGCGGTTCTCTCTGTGTAAAACTCATGACGTCTCCCCACCGCGTACAGGTTTAGATATAGGTGTCAGCCCGCTCAGCAAGCCGTGCAGCCCCTGCAGGGGCACCGGCAGCCAGGTCGGGCGGTTTTCTGCTTCGTAGGCCACTTCGTACGCGGCCTTTTCCAGGCTGAACAAGGTCAGCGCTGCGTCTTGGCCGTTGGCATCCTGCCAGTCATGCGCCAGTGTAGACGCAGCGGCCTGGTAAGCCTGGGTAAATGCCTGGCGAGCTTCATTCAGGTAGCGGTCGGTCACGCGTTTGCGCGCCGTGTTCGCTTCTGGCGTGTGATCCACCCCTTGCACATTCAGCGCCATGGCCGCCGCATAGTCGAAGGAACGCAGCACACCGCTTACATCTTTATAAGGGCTGTGCTTGCCACGCCGCTCATGCAGCGGCCGCGCCGGCTCGCCTTCGAAGTCGATCAAGTAGGCATCGCCCTTGACCACCAATACCTGGCCCAGGTGCAAGTCACCGTGAACGCGAATGCGCAACCCGCCCGCCGTGGCTCTGGCCAAGGCCTGGACATGCGCCGCGATAGCTTTTTTCTGCGCCAGTAGTTCACTGACCAACGCCTGGTCGGCGGGGTTCAACTGGCTTTGGTGAAGCTTGAGCAACTGCAGGGCACGGTCGATCTGAGCGCCCACATCCTTGGCCCAGGCTTGGGTGTCCTTGGCCGTGGTGACCTCCGGCTTGAAGGCCTTGTCTGCGGTCGGCGCCCCCAGCACCAGGTGCATTTCACCCAGACGCTGACCGAGCAAGCCGGCAAAATCTGCCAGTTCGCCGAGGGCGTTGTAGTGCTGTTCCTGTTCAGAGACCGCTTGGGCAAGCTCGTCACGGATCGCCCGTTCCAGGTTGTTCTGGGTCCAGCTCCAGGCATCGCCCTGATTGCTCAAGTAACCCTGGGCAATCATCAGCAGGTTGTCCTGCCCCTGCCCGTCTCGGCGGCTCATAAAGCCCAGCAGCGGCGAAATGTTCGGGTAGCCAGCGCCGGTCAGGTAAGCACTCATTTCCAGCTCCGGGTGCACACCGGCGCTGACTTTGCGAATCAGCTTGAGCACCAGGCTTTCACCGACCACCACCGAGCTGTTGGACTGCTCGGCGGACAAATAACGCACCGGCGATTCACGGGTCAGTTGCAGTGCGGCCAAGTGTTGAGTGGCCTCGAAACGCAGATCGCCGTCAGGGGTATTGAGCACGGTGCCGGCTTGCATGGCCTGGATCACCTCAAGGATAAAATGCTCAAGGCTGAAGGCATCGGTCACCAAACCTACCTGGCGGGTGCGTCGCACTCGGGCCAAAGCCAATTGCTGGGGCAAGGCGCTGGTGAACTGGTCTTCGCCAAGGAAGCCCAAGGGCAGTTGGTAGCGGCTGACTTGGCCAGCACTGGTCACTTCGATCTCACTGAGCAACACCGGATGCTGCGGGTCGCCAAAACGCACGCCATAGGCGATGTGCACCGTGTCGATTGCCGTGTCTTTGCCGGCAAACCAGCGCCGCTTGGGCAGCCAGGCGGGCAGTGAAGTGTGCTCCAGGCTGGTGCGGCAAGGTTCTTCCAGTAGCTCTTCCATGCGTTTTTTCAGTACCAAAGTGGTGAAGTCGGGCATGCTTTGCGCCGGTTCCACATGCCAGCTGGGCATCTGGTTTTCCGCTGCCAGCACGAACCAATAGAAACCATAGGGCGCCAGGGTCAGCAGGAAATTCAGCTGGCCGATCGGCGGGAAGGCATTACCGCCAAGCATCTCCACCGGCACCATGCCGGCAAAGGCCGACAGGTCCAGCTCCGCCGCCTGGGCGCTGCGCGACACGTTGGCCACGCACAGGATGATCTCGGTGTGGCCGTCTTCGCCGGTATATTCACGGGTGTAAGCCAGAATGCGCCTGTTCGTCGGTGAGAGCATTTTCAGGCTGCCACGGCCAAAGGCCTTGGACTGCTTGCGCACTGCGAGCATGCGCCGAGTCCAGTTGAGCAATGAGTGCGGGTCCTGAGCCTGGGTCTCGACGTTGACCGACTGGTAGCCGTATAGCGGGTCCATGATCGGCGGCAACACCAGGCTGGCCGGGTCGGCACGGGAAAAGCCGCCATTGCGGTCGATAGACCATTGCATCGGCGTGCGCACGCCGTCACGGTCGCCCAGGTAGATGTTGTCACCCATGCCGATTTCATCGCCGTAGTACAAGGTCGGCGTGCCCGGCATCGACAGCAACAGGCTGTTAAGCAGTTCCACCCGCCGACGATCGCGCTCCACCAGCGGCGCCAGGCGTCGCCGAATGCCCAGGTTGATACGGGCGCGGCGGTCTGCGGCGTAGTAGTTCCACAGGTAGTCGCGCTCTTTGTCGGTGACCATTTCCAGGGTCAGCTCATCATGGTTGCGCAGGAAAATTGCCCACTGGCAGTTGGCGGGAATCTCTGGGGTCTGGCGCAGAATGTCGGTAATGGGGAAGCGATCTTCCTGGGCCAACGCCATGTACATGCGCGGCATCAGCGGGAAGTGGAACGCCATATGGCATTCATCGCCGTCATCACCTTTTCTGTCCCCAAAGTACAGCTGCGTGTCTTCCGGCCATTGGTTGGCTTCGGCCAGCAGCATGCGGTCGGGGTAATGGGCATCGATCTCGGCGCGGATCTGCTTGAGGACGTCGTGGGTTTCGGCCAGGTTTTCGTTGTTGGTGCCGTCGCGTTCGATCAGGTACGGAATGGCGTCCAGGCGCAGGCCATCAATGCCCAGGTCCAGCCAATAGCGCATCACCGACAGCACCGCTTTCATGACCTGCGGGTTATCGAAGTTGAGGTCGGGCTGGTGCGAGTAAAAGCGGTGCCAGAAGTACTGGCCGGCCACCGGGTCCCAGGTCCAGTTGGACTTTTCGGTATCGAGGAAAATAATGCGCGTGCCGTCGTATTTCTGGTCATCGTCCGACCACACGTAGAAGTCCCGTGCGGCCGAGCCTGGCTTGGCCTTGCGCGCACGCTGGAACCAGGGGTGCTGGTCGGAGGTGTGGTTGATCACCAGTTCAGTGATCACGCGCAGCCCGCGTTGGTGGGCTTGGGCAATAAAGCGCTTGGCGTCGGCCATCGTCCCGTAATCGCTGTGCACGCCGCGGTATTCGGCAATGTCGTAGCCGTCATCACGGCGGGGCGAAGGGGAGAACGGCAGCAGCCAGATGGGGTTCACGCCGAGGTCGGCAATGTAGTCGAGTTTGGCGATCAGCCCGGCAAAGTCACCAATACCGTCGTTGTTGGAGTCGAAATAGGATTTGACGTGAACCTGGTAGATCACCGCGTCTTTGTACCAGAGCGGGTCTTTGATAAAGGTGGCTGCCTTGGGTTTCTTGGCCATTGCAAACTCCTGAAAAACTCAACATTTTGCTAACTGAACTCGGTAAATGTGGGAGCGGGCTTGCTCGCGAAAGCGTTGTGTCAGCCAATGAATCTATCCACCAGTCCACCGCTTTCGCGAGCAAGCCCGCTCCCACACTTTCGATCCTCATCAGATTCAGGACGTACTGATGCGCCAGATCCCGAACGGCATCTGCGGCTCCAGCCGGGTCCATTGGGTCTTGCCGTACCAGGTCCAGCGGTGGCCGCTCATTAAGTCCTCGCCCTGGGTCTGGGCATCGTCGGGCAAGCCCATCTCCCACAGCGGCAATTCAAAGTGGGCCTCCTGGGCGTTGTGCGGGTCGAGGTTGACGGCGACCAGAATGAAATTGCTGCCGTCCTCGCTGCGCTTGCCGAAATACAGGATGTTGTCGTTCCAGGCGTTGTAGAGCTTGAGCCCCAGGTGCGTGTGCAACGCCGGGTTCTGGCGGCGGATGCGGTTGAGCTGGGCGATCTCGGCGATGATGTTGCCGGGCGCGGTAAAGTCGCGGGGGCGGATCTCGTACTTCTCCGAGTCGAGGTATTCTTCTTTGCCTGGCACGGGCGCCGACTCACACAACTCAAAGCCTGAATACATCCCCCACAGGCCCGAGCCCATCGTGGCCAGCGCAGCGCGGATCAGGAAGCCTGCGCGGCCGGAGTCATGCAGGAAACCCGGGTTGATGTCCGGCGTATTGACGAAGAAGTTCGGGCGGTAGCACTCACGCCAGGGCGATTGGTTCAGTTGGGTGAGGTACTCGCTCAGTTCAGCCTTGGTGTTGCGCCACGTAAAGTAGGTATAGCTCTGGGAATAGCCGACCTTGCCCAGGCGCGCCATCATCGCCGGGGTGGTGAAAGCTTCGGCGAGGAAGATCACCTCCGGGTACTTGGCACGCACGTCGCTGATCAGCCATTGCCAGAACGGCAGCGGCTTGGTGTGCGGGTTGTCGACGCGAAAGGTCTTCACGCCCTCTTCCACCCAGCCCACCACAATGTCGCGCAACTCCGTCCATAAGCCCGGAATCGCATCCGCCGCATAGAAATCGACGTTAACGATGTCCTGGTACTTTTTCGGCGGGTTCTCTGCGTATTTAATCGTGCCGTCGGGGCGCCAGTTGAACCAGCCAGGATGCTGTTCAAGCCAAGGATGGTCCTGGGAGCATTGGATGGCGAAGTCCAGGGCAATTTCCAGGCCGTGGTCGGCAGCGGCCTTGACGAGGCGACGGAAATCTTCGCGGCTGCCCAATTGCGGGTGAATCGCCTCATGCCCGCCCTCCTCACTGCCAATGGCATACGGGCTGCCCGGATCATTGGGGCCTGCGGTGAGTGAGTTGTTCTTGCCCTTGCGATGGCTGCGGCCGATGGGATGGATGGGCGGGAAGTACAACACGTCAAAGCCCATGTCGTGGATCATCGACAGTCGCGAATGCACGTCGTTGAATGTGCCGTGCCGCGCCGGATCCTCAGTGATCGAGCGGGGAAACAGCTCATACCAACTGGCGAACTGCGCCGCTTCTCGCTCCACATCGATCGGGTAGGCAGGGCTGATGCTCAAATAAGCGCGATGATCGGCCTGGGCCATCAGGTGTGCACTGTCTTCGTGCAGGAACAACGCCACCTGCTCGGTTTCCAGCAGGCCCGAGAGTTCGTGGTGCAGCAACATCAAGCGGTCGCGCAGCTCGTTGTCACTGCGCTCGGCGGCCTGCAGCACCAGGCTGCGGCCTTCCTGCAATTCAAGGCTGACCGGCACCCCGGCCTCATGTTTCTTGCGAAGTTCATAGCAGAAGCTGGCGAAGGTATCGATCCATGCCTCGATGCAGTATTCATGCGGGCCGAGGTGGGCGACGGTGAACGCGCCTTCCCAGCCATTGTTGCCGACATCGGTCATGACCACGCTGTGCCAGCTTTCATCCTCCAGCACGCGCCAGCGGATCAGCACCGCCAGCTTGTCGTGGCCATCAGCGAACACTTTGCTGGTGACATTGACACGCTGGCCGACCACGGCCTTGACGGCGAACTCACCATTGTCGATCACCGGCATGGTGCTTTCGATAGCGATCCTGGGTAACAACAGCGCTTGCGACAGCGGCAGTATCGAGCCTTCTGGAGCCAGTGTTTCAGCAGTCATCGAGCATCTTCCCCTTACGCCCCGTGGACGCTCTTTGCTTGATCCTAATTTCAAAGACGGCGCCTCTCTCCCTGAGCGGGGCCGTATAAGGTCCGAGCCCGGGGGCCGTTCAAAAGTTCAGGTGGATATACCGCCACTGGGCGGGGAATCAATTACCCCTGGCAGCGGTCCACCGATAGAGCAAAGCACAAAGGAGGCCACACCGATGAATATCCCGATACCCCCTGAGCCTGAAGATCCGAATATCGATAATCCGCCATTACCCCCTGGCGCACCGCAACCCATTCCAGAGCAAGAGCCGCCCGAAAGCGATCCACCTCCCGTGGAAGAACCACCGACTACCGTACCGCCGGTGATCGTTTAGCTCATAAGTGAGAATGGCAAAGGTTCGCTCGACCTCAGCCGAGGCGCAAAGGTGGTCGAGCGAACGCCTTAAATACGAGGTCTCCTACAAGCACTAGAGTCAATGCTGAATGTTCGCTTCACTGCTCCTTACTATATTTATCTCGCGTGAACGCTCAACCTTTTTACTTGAACTTTCAACCCATTCATCGCGAGTAAATTTATGTCGGTCATTAACTCCCAATCGTCACCCCATGCTCCCTCTGCATCAACGACAACGCCAACCAACGATCCCCTGGTTCAACACAGAGCAACACCCGAACGCATCAAGCCGATGCTCAAGGCGGGACCGAACTGGACAGCCACACCAAAGGCACCGGACCGTCCACGTTCCACACTGCCGCCGTCCGAAACCTCGCCTTCTAAGCAAGAAGCCGACGCGACAAAGAGCCTGCTGAATCTGAATACAGCATTAACCCCCGAGATAATCAGGGAGATACAAAACGACCCGAACTCGTCGAAATCTCGCACCATCACTTCAGAGTTCGATAAATTGTTACACCCAAACAATGTCAAATCATTATCAAGGGGTCCCAACGCGAGAAAAAACGTCCCGGTGCTTAGAGAGATCGGCAACAAGCTCGACAAAAAAAAGATTGAATCAAACTTGGACGACTCCAAGAATCACGTAGCCAGCGATACACTCGATAAGTTCAGGCTCGGCATTGTGCAGGCGATCATCAGCTCATTCGATGGCGAACTCTGGGGCCCCGTCAATCAGTTCAAAAGCTCGCTGGAACAACTGGGTGACATTCGCAAGAATTTTTCCGACATGGAGAGCAGGTCCAAGAAATTCGTAGATACAGGCATGTCACTGAGCGATGCAAAGGTCGACGAAACGCCTGAAACTCAAGGGCCTGCAACCTATAGCTTCAACAATCTCAGCGAGTCTACGCTGAATGCGCCCAGCGAAATCCGGAACTTCAATTCGGAAGACAAGCTGAATCTGTCCGGCATCCAGAGGCAGTTGAACAGGCCTTTGCAAAGGGTCGAACGGACCCCTGAGGCGATCGGGGAAATGCAGATCCATCACGCCCCCGACACCAACACCAGTGTGGTAGTCGTTGCTGATGCTCCACACAAACCGCCCTTTGTGCTCAAGGTGTTTGGTGAGGTGCGCGCAAGCAACATCGTGACCTGACCAATGGGTGAGGCAACGTCACTTTTCCAGTAATTTGACAATTCTAGGCATGACGCTAAACACCACCAGGGCCAGCAGCGTGCTCAGTACCGCCGTTGATTCACGCCCCATCCCCGCCGCCACACCAATGGCGGCGGTCATCCACAACCCGGCCGCTGTGGTCAGGCCTTTCACGTGCTGGCCCTCTTCGTCTTCCTTGCCCTTGAGGATGGTGCCAGCGCCGAGGAAGCCAATGCCTGCAATCACCCCCTGAACGACCCGGCTCATGGCGTCCGCCTGGTTACCGGACATCTGCGGCACCAACACAAATAGCGCGGCGCCCAGTGCCACCAGCATATGGGTGCGCACCCCGGCCGCCTTGCCCTTGTGCTCACGTTCAAAGCCCAGGATACCGCCGAGAATCGCCGCAATCAGCAGGCGCACAGTCACTTGGGTGAGTTGCCGGGCGTCGCCAATGTCTGCGAATTCGGCCTGCAGGGTTTGCCACACCAGATGCCACCAGGCGTCCATGGATGCGCTCCTTTTTATTATGGATAGATAAAGGATGGACAACGCAGACCGCCAGTCAGTTGCCTGGAACCCGCCCGCAGGGCGGCCGCCTAACGCTGCGTAATCCACAAAAAGGAGACTGTCATGCCCGTACGCATCGAAAATCATCTGTGCTACTTCACGCTCGACGACAACGGCCAGGAACAAAGCCTGCCCGCCACCCGAGTGACCATCCTTACCGACAATGATAAAGCCATGTCCTGTGTGGACTTGGCTGGCGAGCGGATCTATATCACTGAAGCCGAAGCCGACGCGCTGACGGTTGCAGGGGCCACAGATGGCCGTAACCATGTGAAGGCGCAAGAGCCTGGTTCGGTGATTTGATTGATCTGTATCATCGAACCCGATGAATCTCTGCACCCTTATGCCCTCGGGGTGCAGCACATGGACGCACAATAACGCACCAAGCCTATCTGATCCGCTTTTTATCCTTCCACCTGAGTCTGTTATGTAAACAGCCTGTCGCCCATAGTTCATCGGCCTGATGGAGGCTGATGAGCGAACGACCATGAGCGAACGAATCCCAACCGTGGAAACCTTTGAGCCCATTCACCCAAAGAAGGTGAAGGCCAAATCCAGCGACAACCTGATCCATACCCGCAGCTTTACCGGTTTGTTCCGCACCTTGCGCGTGGGCGGTGCCGGCCTGCTGTTCCTGGCTTTTTTTGGCACCGTGTGGCTGAACTGGGGTGGGCGCCAAGCCGTACTGTGGGACTTGGCCGAGAGCAAGTTCCACATTTTTGGCGCCACGTTCTGGCCCCAGGACTTTATCCTGCTTTCGGCGCTGTTGATCATCTGTGCCTTCGGCCTCTTCGCGATCACGGTGTTTGCCGGCCGCGTCTGGTGCGGCTACACCTGCCCGCAAAGCTCGTTTACCTGGCTGTTCATGTGGTGCGAGAAGGTGACCGAGGGTGAGCGCAACCAACGCATCAAACTGCAGGCCGCCCCCTGGAGCCTGAACAAGCTGGCACGACGCTCGGCCAAACATACGTTGTGGCTGGGCATCAGTGTGTTGACCGGGCTGACGTTTGTGGGCTATTTCACCCCCATCCGCCCCTTGGCCGCCGAACTGCTGACGTGGCAGATGGGCGGTGTGAGCCTGTTTTGGGTGTTGTTTTTCACGGGTGCCACTTACATCAATGCCGGCTGGCTACGCGAAGCCGTATGCATGCACATGTGCCCCTATGCACGCTTCCAGAGCGTGATGTTTGATAAAGATACCCTGACTATTTCCTACGACGCCGCCCGCGGCGAGCACCGTGGCCCGCGTAAACGTGACGTGCAGCCAGCGCAGGTTGGCCTCGGTGATTGCATCGATTGCCAGCTGTGCGTGCAAGTCTGCCCCACGGGCATCGATATCCGCGACGGCTTGCAAATGGAATGTATCGGCTGCGCGGCCTGCATCGATGCCTGCGATTCGATCATGGACAAAATGGGCTATGCCCGTGGTTTGGTCAGTTACACCAGTGAGCATCAATTGCAGGGTGGCAAGACTCATCTGCTGCGGCCACGCCTGATCGGCTACAGTGCCGTGCTGGTGGTGATGATCGCGGCACTGGTGGTGGCCCTGATTGAACGGCCGATGGTGTCGCTGGATGTAACCAAAGACCGTGGCATGTTCCGCGAAAACAGCCAGGGCTTGATCGAAAATATCTACAGCCTCAAGGTGATCAACAAGACCCAGCAGCGCCAGGACTACCGCCTGGAGCTGGTGGACGCCGAGGGGTTCCAGTTGCAAGGCAAGACCCAGGTCAGCCTCGCGCCCGGGGAAATTGTCGATATACCGGTGTCGGTGGCGTTGCTGGCGGACACACCGGCCAGCAGTTCTCAAACTATCCGTTTTAAAGTGACGGATGTGGATGAACCGTGGATTTATACCGCTGCCGACAGTCGCTTCGTTGCGCCCTTGAATCGCTGAGCAACGATAGAGATCAAATGTAGGAGCGAGCTTGCTCGCGAAAAACGTCAACGATAACGCGTGCTTTCTGACTGAACGCGGCGACTGTGAGTTTTTCGCGAGCAAGCTCGCTCCTACAGTTTGCCCTGCGTACACATTCAAAAAGCTAATTAGGCCGCCATGAAACGCTACGAAAAATTTGCCGACGACATCGCAGAACTGATCCGCTCCGGCGTCCTCGGCCCCGGCCAGCGCGTGCCGTCAGTGCGCTATGCCAGCCAGGCCTACGGCGTCAGCCCGTCCACCGTGTTCCAGGCCTACTACTTGCTGGAGCGTCGTGGCCTGATTCGCGCACGCCCCCGCTCTGGCTACTTCGTCAACACCCACGCGCCCAGCCCGTTTTCTGAACCTGTGGTGAGTGAGCAGGTGCATGAGTCCACCGAGGTGGGCGTGAGTGAGCTGGTGTTCTCGGTACTGGACTCCATCAAAGACCCCAACACCGTGCCCTTCGGCTCGGCCTTCCCCAGCCCCATGCTGTTCCCGCTGCCGCGCCTGGCCCGCTCCCTGGCCAGTGCCAGCCGCGAAATGGACCCACGCCTGGTGGTCACAGACATGTCGCCCGGCAACCCGCAACTGCGCCGGCAGATTGCCCTGCGCTATATGGTCGGTGGCCTGATGCTGCCGATGGAGGAGCTGCTGATCACCAACGGCGCCCTCGAAGCGTTGAACCTGTGCCTGCAGGCTGTGACCGAACCGGGCGACCTGGTCGCCATCGAGGCGCCGGCGTTCTACGCGTGTTTGCAAGTGTTAGAACGCCTGAAGCTCAAGGCCGTGGAAATCCCGGTGCACCCGCGCGACGGGATTGACCTGAACGCTCTGGCCCAAAGCCTTGAGCGCTATCCGATCAAGGCCTGCTGGACCATGACCAGCTTCCAGAACCCCATGGGCGCTACGCTGCCTGAAGAGAAAAAACAGGCGCTGGTGGAACTGCTGCGCAACCATCAAGTACCGCTGATCGAAGATGACGTCTACGCCGAGCTGTACTACGGGCAACAAGCGCCGAAACCGGCCAAGGCCTTCGATACCGAAGGGCTGGTGATGCATTGCGGCTCCTTTGCCAAGAGCCTGGCGCCGGGTTACCGGGTGGGCTGGGTCGCCGCAGGGCGCTTTGCACAGAAGGTCGAGCGGCTCAAGTTGATGACCTCGCTATGCCCGTCGATGCCGGCCCAGGCGGCGATTGCCGACTACCTGCAACACGGCGGCTATGACCGGCACCTGCGCAAACTGCGCTACGCCCTGGAAGAACAGCAAAGCGCCATGCTGGCGGCCATCGCCCGCTACTTCCCGGCGCAAACACGGGTCAGCCAGCCAGCGGGAGGTTATTTTCTGTGGCTGGAATTGCCTGAGCAGACCGACTCGCTGAAATTGTTCCAGATGGCCCTCGCCCAGGGCATCAGCATTGCGCCGGGGCCGATCTTTTCCGCGACCCAGCGGTTCAGAAACTGCATTCGCCTGAATTACGGCAGCCCTTGGAACGAGGCATCGGAAAAGGCCATGGAGACATTAGGGCGGATTGTCCGATCGTTTTAACGGCCGCCGCCCAAGTCGATAAACGTTCCGGTGGAATACGACGCCTTGTCCGACAGTAACCAGATAATCGCCTCCGCCACTTCATCCGGGCGCCCGCCCCGCGCCATCGGGATCCCGGACTCCAGCTTGCTGACCCGGTCCGGGTCGCCGCTCAGGGCATGGAAATCGGTAAAGATATAGCCAGGGCGCACCGCGTTGACGCGAATGCCCTCGCCCGCCACCTCCTTGGACAGCCCCAGGGTAAAGGTATCCAGCGCGCCCTTGGAAGCGGCGTAGTCGACATACTCACCCGGCGAGCCCAGCCGCGCCGCCACCGAGGATACGTTGACGATACTGCCGCCCTGCCCGCCATGCCGGGGCGACATGCGCAACACCGCGTGCTTGGCACACAGGATCGGGCCCAGCACATTGGTCTTGAGGATTTTGAGGATACGAAACTCGGACATCTCATCGACCCGCGACTTATGCCCCACGGTGCCGGCGTTATTCACCAGCGCGGTAACCCGACCCAGCTCCGCATCAACGCGATTGAACAGGCCGATCACTTCATCCTCGATGCTGACATCGGCCCGCACGGCAATCGCCTGGGCGCCCAACGCGCGGACCTGCTCAAGTACACGGTGGGCAGCGTCTTCATCCGCCTGGTAGTTGATGCAGACACGATAGCCCTGGCGAGCGGCGAGCAATGCCGTTTGGGCGCCAATGCCACGACTGCCCCCCGTGATGATGACGACTTTGTCCATGGCTGCGGCCTCCTGATTCGACCAGATGTTTAGGGTTGGATCCAAGAATACCCGTCACTGACTGCTTTTGTCAGGCGCAGGCTGTTCGGCGCCCCGGATATTCGCCATGAAGCTATCGGCCGGCAATGGATGCCCCAACAAGTAGCCTTGCAAGGCGTCACACCCTAGCCGGGTGAGGAACCGCTGCTGCACATCGGTCTCCACACCTTCAGCAACTATCCGCAAGCCCAGGGCCTGGCCAAGGGCCACGATGGCCGAGACGATGGCCGCGTCGTCGCTGTCATGCTCCAGGTCACGCACAAAACCACGGTCGATCTTCAACTCGTTGGCCGGCAGGCGCTTGAGGTACATCAGGCTGGAGTAACCGGTGCCAAAGTCATCGATGGACAGGTCGACGCCCATGGCCGAGAGCTGCTGCAATACCGTCATGCTCGCGTCGGCATCGCTCATGGCGGTGGTCTCGGTGATTTCCAGCGTGAGGCTGTTGGCCGGCAATTGGTGGTGCTCCAGCGCGGCCGCTACGCTGTTGACCAACCCGGCGTGGCAGAACTGCAACGCCGAGAGGTTAACGGCAATGCGCCAGTGCTCATAACCCTGGGCGTACCACTGGCTCATCTGGCGACAAGCTTCATCGAGTACCCATTCGCCGATGGGGATGATCAGCCCGGTTTTCTCCGCCAGTGCAATAAACGTAGCGGGCATCAACAAGCCTTGTTGCGGATGCTCCCAGCGCAACAGCGCCTCGGCCCCCACAGCAAGACCGCTGACGGCGTCGAACTTGGGCTGGTAATGCAAACGAAATTGCCCCTGCTCCAGGGCATTGCGCAGGTCCTGCAACAATTGCAGTTGTTTGCGCGCATTGGTGTTCATCGACACATCGAAGAAGCTGTAGCCGTTCTTGCCCATGCCCTTGGCGTGATACATCGCCGCGTCGGCGTTCATCAGCAGTTCCTGGGGGTTATTACCGTTGCCCGGGAACATGGCGATACCGACGCTGGCCGAGATCTGCAACTCATGCTCGGCCACCGTGAAGGTGCGGTTGATCAAGCTGACCTGGCGCTCGGCCAGGCTCATGGCATCATCGGGCTGGGTGAGCTGCACCAGCAACACGAACTCATCACCACCGATGCGGGCCAGAGTATCCTGGCTGCGCAAGTCCTCGCGCAAGCGCAAGCCGACCTCGCGCAGCAACTGGTCGCCCAAGTGATGACCAAAGGCATCGTTGACCGGTTTGAAACCATCCAGGTCGATGAACATCAAGGCAAAGCAGCCACCCCGCTCGTTCACCGTCTGGATGCCTTGTTGAATGCGATCAGCCAGCAACGTGCGATTGGGCAAGCCGGTGAGCATGTCATGCAGGGCCAGGTGGGTGAGTTCCTGATTGGCCAGGGTCAGGGAATCGGCGAGCACGGCGGTGCGCGCTTCCAGGCGCGCATCCAGCACCGAGGTCAAGAGCGCAATGACCAGCACCGCCAGCGAAGTGACCAAGACCAGGTTATCCAGGCCCTTGCCGCTCAAGCCGGTTACTGCAGCACCGCAGAAGCTGCCATCGGCAAAGCCCGCCGCAGCCATCCCGGTGTAGTGCATCCCCACGATGGCCACGCCCATCACCACGGCGGCGCCACCCCGTGCCAGCCGCACATAAGGTGTGTCGCGCCGCAGGTTGAAGGCGATCCACAGCGCGGCGCCGGAAGCCACCACCGCGATTACCAGCGAAGCGCCGAACAAGGCCGGGTCGTAATCGATGCCCGGCGTCATGCGCATCGCGGCCATGCCGGTGTAATGCATGCTGGCGATACCGGCCCCCATCATCAGCGCGCCAGATGCCAGTTGCCAGGCCGGTAAGCGTGGCTGGCTGACCAGCCATAACGCGAAACCACTGGATAGCACGGCGATCAACAGCGAAAACAGGGTAATGACGACCTCAAACCCGAGGGCAAACGGCAGGCGCAGGGCCAACATCCCGATAAAGTGCATGGACCAGATGCCCACGCCCATCGCCACTGCGCCGCCAGTGATCCATAGGTAAACAGCCCGCCCCTTGGCGGTCGCGATACGCCCGGCCAGGTCCAAGGCCGTGTAGGACGCCAGGATGGCCACGCACAGGGAAATCACGACAAGGGAGGTTGAATAGCTACCGATCAACATGGCACGTCTCGCAGGCGACGGGGCGCAAAAGCCCGTGCCGGGTGGCAAATCGGGCGATTGTAGCGAGAATGATTCTGGGCAGGTGATTAATTAATCAGTTGGCCATCAGTGAGTTTTTGGCGTCAATCGGCTGGCTTTATCAGGCTGTTTCCAACCACGTCATGGACATCAACATGCAGGGGCTATTTGTAGGAGCGAGCTTGCTCGCGAATAACTCATAGACGCCGCGTTCATTCAGCAAGCACGCGTTATCGTTGACGTTTTTCGCGAGCAAGCTCGCTCCTACAGAAGGCGATCAGGATGCGTGTGTAGCCGGTCACTCCTTTTCCGCCAGGGAGGTCTGGCCGTCCCAGCCACCGCCCAACGCTGCAATCAATTGCACACTGGCCACCAGCCGCGATTGCAGCAAGGTCAACACGGTGCGCTCGTTGTTCAGGGCCGTCGCCTGCACAGTCACCACATCCAGGTAAGCGATCAAACCCGCCTTGTACTGGTTCTCGGTCAAGCGCAACGACTCACGCGCAGATTCCAGCGCTTCATTGCTGACCACAGCCTCGTCCGCCAGCACCTTGAGTTGCACCATGTAGTTTTCCACTTCACGGAACCCATCCAGTACGGTCTGGCGGTACTTGGCCACGGTCTCGTCATAGCTGGCCACGGTGCGGTCGACTTCCGCCGAGCGCTGGCCGCCATCGAACAGGGTCATCGCCAGTTTCGGCCCCACCGACCAGAAACGGTTCGGCAGGCTGATCCAGTCTTCATAGGTGCTGCTGGAATAGCCGCCCTGCATACTCAGGCTGAGGTCCGGGTAATAGGCGGCCTTGGCCACGCCGATATTGGCGTTGGCGGCGATCACCGAGCGTTCGGCCGAGGCAATATCGGGGCGACGTTCCAGCAACTGGGACGGCAGGCTCACCGGTATTTGCGGCAGCGCCGGAATGTCTTTGCTCACCGCCAGGTTGAAGTTGGCCGGGGCTTCGCCGATCAGCACGGCTATGGCGTTTTCCAGCTGGGCGCGTTGCCAGATCAAGTCGATCAGGCTGGCTTGGGTGGTCTTGAGCTGGGTTTGCGCCTGGGCGATGGCGTCTTTGCCGGCCACACCGGCGCGGTATTGGTTTTCGGTCATTTTCAACGAGCGCTGGTAAGTGTCCAGCGTGGCTTGCAGCAGGCGCGTCTGTTCGTCCATCACCCGCAGTTGCAGGTAGCTCTGCACCAGTTCCGACTGTTGGCTCAGGCGCATCGCGGCCAGGTCTGCCGAGCTGGCCTCGGCGCTGGCTTCATTGGCCTCTAGCCCACGGCGCAACTTGCCCCAGATATCAGCTTCCCAGCTCACGCCCAACTGCGCATTGAGGGTGTCGCGGATACCACTGCTGGAACTGCTGAGGCTGGCGCTGCTGCTGCCGGTACCCTGGCTGGCGCGGGTTTTACCCACGCTCAGGTCGACGCTGGGGTAAAACGCCCCACGGGAACTGCGCACCAGCGCCTTGGCCTGGCGAAAGCGCGCTTCGGCCTGGGCAACGGTCTGGTTGGACGTGTTAAGGCGCTCTACCAGCTCATTGAGTTGGCGGTCGCCATACAGCTCCCACCAGGCGCCACGGGCCAGGGAGTCGCTGGGGTTGGCCTGGCGCCAGCCCTGGGCTTCTTTGAACTGCACCGGCTCGATGACCTCCGGTCGCTTGTAGTCAGGGCCAATGGCGCAGGCGCTGAGCAACACCCCACACATCATCACCGCCAATAACTTCATGGTGTTGTTGTGGCGAGGGAGCTTGCTCCCGCTGGAGAGCGAAGCACTCCCAGGCTTTTTTGGGGCCGCTTCGCTCTCCAGCGGGAGCAAGCTCCCTCGCCACAATAATTTGGTTGAATCGGTCATAGCGCAGTGTCCAGGGCAGCATCGGTACGCACGCCGCGCCAGGCATTGAAGCGGTGGCGCGCGCGGTCGAGATAGAGGTAGACCACCGGGGTGGTGTAAAGGGTCAGGATCTGGCTGAAGACCAGGCCACCAATAATGGTCAAGCCCAATGGATGGCGCATTTCCGCGCCATCGCCGGTGCCGAGCAGCAACGGCAAGGCGCCGAGGATGGCGGCCAGGGTGGTCATCAAAATGGGTCGCAGGCGTAGCAGACAGGCGCTGCGGATCGACTCCAGCGGGCTCATGCCGTCGTTGCGCTCCAGTTGCAGCGCCAGGTCGATCATCAGGATCGCGTTTTTCTTCACCACGCCGATCAGCAGGAACAAGCCCAGCAACGAAATCAGACTGAACTCGCCGCCCAGCAGATAGATCGCCAGCAACGCGCCAACACCCGCCGACGGTAGGGTCGAGAGAATGGTCAGCGGGTGGATATAGCTTTCATACAGAATGCCCAGCACCAAGTACACCGCCACCAGCGCACCGAGAATCATGAACGGCTGGCCCTTCTGCGTGGCCGCAAAAGCGTCGGCGGTGCCGGCCATCTTGGCGATCACATCTTCAGGCAGGCCGACCTTGGCAATCGCACGCTCGATGGCCGCGGTGCCCTGCTCTACCGTCACCCCGGGCGCCATATCGAAGGCGATGTTTTCTGAAGCGAACTGGCCTTCATGGCTGACGCGATCGTCGGCCAGGCTGTTCTCGTAATGGGCAATGGTCGACAACGGCACCCGCGCACCATCGGCAGTAATCACTTGGACCTGGTTCAGGGTGATCAGGTCCTGGGCATACTTGGGGTTGACCTCCATCACCACCTGATACTGGTTGAGGCTGTCGTAGATGGTGGAAATCTGCCGCTGGCTGTAGGCGTTGTTGAGTACCGACGTGACCATGTCCATGTCGATGCCCAGACGCTTGGCCTGGTCCCGATCGACGATCAGCGTGACCTGCGCCGCGCCCCGGCCTTCGCGAGCGTCGATGGCAGTCAGCTCGGGCAACTCACGCATCGCCGCGACCACTTTCGGGTACCACAGGCGCAACGCGGCCAGGTCGCCGCTTTGCAGGATGTAGGAATATTGCGCGCTGGTCTGGTCGCGGCTGCCGCCGAACTGCAGGTCCTGGTCGGCCATCAGGAACAGGCGCCCGCCCGGTACCAACGGCACCTCTTTGCGCAGACGCTCGATCACCGCCTGGGCAGAGATCTTGCGTTCACTGATGGGTTTGAGGCGCACCAGCATCACTGCGTTGTTAGTGCCTTGGTTGCCACCGATAAAGCCGGCCACGCTGAGCACCGCCGGATCCTTGAGCACCGCCTGGCGGAAGACTTCCATCTTCGGCTGCATCACGCTGAACGACAGGCCATCGTCACCGCGCACAAACCCGATCAATTGGCCGGTGTCCTGCTGAGGCATGAAGGTTTTTGGCACCACCACATACAGCGCGACATTCACCCCCACGGTAATCAACAGGCTGAGCAGGGTCAGGCGCCGGTGGCGCAACACCCAGTCCAGGCTGGTGGCGTAGCCGGCGACCATGCGGTCGTTGACCTTCTGGCTCCAGCGCTGCAAACCGGTCTGCCGGGTCTTGTCATGAGGCTTGAGCCAGCGGGCGCACAGCATGGGCGTCAAGGTCAGCGAGACAATCAGCGAAACGATGATCGCCGCCGACAAGGTGATGGAAAACTCACGGAACAGGTTGGTGACGATCCCGCCCATGAACAGGATGGACAGGAACACCGCGACCAGCGACACGTTCATCGACAGCAAGGTAAAGCCGACTTCCTGAGCGCCCAGGTACGCGGCTTTCATCGGTGGCACGCCGTCGTCGATGTGCCGGGAGATGTTCTCCAGCACCACGATGGCATCGTCCACCACCAGCCCGGTGGCGAGGATCAGCGCCATCAACGAGAAGTTGTTCAGCGAAAAGCCGTACAGGTACATCACCGCAAAGGTACCCACCAGCGACACCGGCACCGCCAGGGTCGGGATCAGCGAAGCGCGGAAGTTGCCCAAGAACAGGTACACCACCAGGATCACCAGCCCCACGGCAATCAGCAGGGTCATTTCCGCCTCATGCAGGGTAGCGGTAATCACAGGCGAGCGGTCCATGGCCAGGCTGAGCTTGACGCTGGACGGCAGCACCGCCTGCAACGCCGGCAACTGGGCCTTGATCTGCCGCACGGTTTCGATGATGTTGGCGCCGGACTGGCGGTTGATCACCAGCAACACCGCCGAATCATTGTTGAAGAAGCCGCTGTTGTAGCGGTCTTCCACGCCATCAGTGATCTTCGCCACGTCCTTGAGGCGCAGGGCGGCGCCGTCCTGGTAGCGAATCAGCAGGGGCTCATAGTCCTTGGCTTTCTCCAACTGGTCGTTGGCCTGGATCTGCCAGTTGCGCTCGCTGTCTTCCAGGGAGCCTTTGGGCCGGCGCTGGTTGGCGTTGGCGATGGTGTTGCGCACATCGTCCAGGGCGACGCCGTACTGATCGAGGGCCTTGGGTTCCAACTCGATGCGCACCGCCGGCAGCGAACTGCCGCCGATCTGCACTTCACCCACGCCCGGTACTTGGGACAGGCTCTGGGACAGGATGGTCGAGGCCAGGTCGTACAACTGGCCCTTCTGCAACACGTCAGAGGTCAGCGACAGCACCATGATCGGCGCCTGGGACGGGTTGATCTTCTTGTAGGTGGGCATGCTGCGCATGCCGCTGGGCAGCAGGTTGCGCGACGCGTTGATGGCCGCCTGCACTTCCCGCGCCGCGCCGTTGATGTCGCGGTCGGAATCGAACGCCAAAATCACCCGCGTCGAGCCCTGGCTCGACGAGCTGCTCATGGTGGTAATACCGGCAATCGCGCCGAATGAGCGCTCCAGCGGCGTGGCCACCGTGGACGCCATCACCTCGGGGCTGGCACCGGGCAAGCTGGCCGACACCACAATCACCGGGAAGTCGATCTGCGGCAAGGGCGATACCGGCAGCAGGTTGAAGCTGACGCCACCGAGCAACATGATCGCCAGGCTCAGCAGCATGGTCGCGACCGGCCGGCGGATGAAAGGTCCGGACAGGTTCATGGCTCAACCGGCTCCAGGCGTTGCGGCTCTTTGCGCCAGCGCCGGCCAAGGCGATCGAAGTACAGGTAGATCACCGGCGTGGTGAACAGCGTCAACACCTGGCTCACCAGCAAGCCACCGACCATCACCAAACCCAGCGGTTGGCGCAACTCCGCGCCGGAACCGCTGGCAAGCATCAGCGGTACCGCACCGAACAAGGCGGCCAGGGTGGTCATCAGGATCGGCCGGAAGCGCAACAGCGCCGCCTGGTAAATCGCCGTCTGAGGGTCCAGGCCCTGATTACGCTCGGCGTCGAGGGCGAAGTCGATCATCATGATCGCGTTCTTTTTCACGATACCGATCAGCAGGATGATGCCGATGATCGCGATCATGCCCAGGTCATTGCCACTGAGCAGCAGGGCCAGCAAGGCGCCCACCGCCGCCGACGGCAAGGTCGAAAGGATAGTGATCGGGTGGATATAGCTCTCGTAGAGCACGCCCAGCACGATGTACATGGTGACCACCGCGGCCAGGATCAGCAGCAAGGTACTCGACAGCGACGCCTCGAACGCCTGGGCGGCGCCCTGGAACTGGGTTTGCACACCTACCGGCATGCCAATATCCTTCTGGGTCTGGTTGATCAGTTCCACGCCCTTGCCCAGGGCGACGCCGGGGGCCAGGTTGAACGACATCATCACCGCCGGGAACTGGCCGATATGGGCAATCGCCAACTGCGCCTGGCGCTGCTCGACATGGGCCAGACTCGACAGCCGCACCTGGCCGCCGTCGGTGGTCTTCACATGGATCTGGTTGAGCGCGGCCGGGCCGAGGGTTTCGCCGGACTGAGCCTGCAGCACCACGCGATATTGGCTGGCTTGGGTATAGATGGTAGAGATCTGCCGTTGGCCAAAGGCGTCATACAACGCGTCGGTAATGGTCGAGACACTCACACCCAGGCGCGAGGCCGCGTCGCGGTCGATCACCAGGTACACCTGCAAGCCTTTGTCCTGCAAGTCGCTGGCAACGTCGGTGAGTTCCGGCTGTTGACTGAGGGCGTGCACCAGCTTGCCACTCCACAGTGCCAGCAACTCGGCGTCCGGCGACGACATGCTGAACTGGTACTGGGTACGGCTGACCCGGTCCTCGATGGTGAGGTCCTGCACCGGCTGCATGAACAGGCGGATGCCTACCAGCTTGTCGATCTGCGGTTGCAGGCGGGTGATTACCTCGGCTGCGCTCAAGTCGCGCTGGCCGTGGGCCTTGAGGTTGATGAGCAAGCGGCCGCTGTTGAGGGTGGCGTTATCGCCATCCACGCCAATGTAGGACGACAGGCTCTCGACCGCAGGGTCGGCGAGGATGATCTTCGCCAGCTCCTGCTGGCGCTGGCTCATGGCCGCAAAGGAAATCGACTGCGGCGCCTCGGAAATACCCTGGATCACCCCGGTATCCTGCACCGGGAAAAAACCCTTGGGCACCACCAGGTACAGCACCACCGTAAGCCCCAGGGTAGCGATGGCCACCAGCAGGGTCAGCGGCTGGTGCTTGAGCACCCACTGCAACTTGCGGCCATAGGCCTGGATCAGCCAATCGATCCAGGCGCCGCTGGCCTTGTAGAAACGTCCCTGCTCTTC
>NZ_NKRF01000113.1:0-40829 GCF_003408955.1 Pseudomonas sp. GL93 | reverse complement strand
AAAGCGCAAAAGTAAGCAAAACGCTCTTGCCCCACCACTCGGCACCTCGCCTAGGCTCGGTGTGCCCGTAATCCGCCAGTGATTTGGGGGGCCGCCGCCACGCGCCATCCATGGCGCGGGGCGGCTAAACCGGCATCCCTGCCGGTTTACCCCCCAAATCACTGTCGAATTCCGGCCAGCGTGGTTTAACGGGGCGCCTGAGATCAAGATCAAAAGCAGATCAAGAGCAAGAGCGGCTCGCTTCGCATCGTGGTTACCGCCGATCGCAGGCAAGCCACATTGATCGCATTGCACGCTAGGGTTAGTGGCATTTGGTCATGGTTTGTAAAGGGCCAGCAAGGCGTGTCCCTTTAAATTGCAGGACGTTTCCTAGACAATCCTTGCCGCCTTGTGCCTGCTGGAATCGGTGGCTAGTCTGCGGTCCGTCACTGCCAAATCAGTGATCGGGTTTAGTCGCCCGGTTTGAGAACAGGCGCATGCTCCCATGAAGCTTTATGGTGGCTGTGCGCAGGGCGCCCTCGGGCGCGCCGGGTTCCTGTTCTGTCCGGTCGACTAACCTGCGTACAGCCGCCACCTTCGTTTAGTCGCGAAAAGTGTCAGCTCCTTGATATTCAGACAGGAACTACACCATGAACAAAGTACTACCCGACCCACCCATCGATCCCGCAAAAGACCGCGCCGCGTTCAACCGCGCCATCGACCATTACCTGCCTACCCAAGGCTTCCATTGCGTCAACGAAGACCTGAGTTTCGAAGACGCCCTGCTCTACACCGCCAGCCTGCTCGACAGCGCTTCAGCCACGGCACTCGATTGCGGTGAGCTGCTGCAAAGCCCTGAACGGGCGAAGATCCTGGCGGTGTGGCATCTGCTGGAAATTGCAAAAACCACGGTAGATCGCTCCATCGAGTGCCTGACCGATACCGAAGCCACTGCCTGACTGTAGGAGCGAGCTTGCTCGCGAAAAACTCACAGGCGCTGCGTTTATTCAGGAAGCACGCGTTATCGTTGACGTTTTTCGCGAGCAAGCCCGCTCCTACGATGGGTGGGGGGACAGCGCCCATAAGCCTCATTTTTCCCTCGGGTTATTGCGGATAAAAACTAAAAGTCCATAATGGACAAATTAGTTTACCCGGAGAACCCCATGTCCACGACGCCCCTCGTTATCGACCAGGCCCAGGCCCGTACCTTGCTG
The DNA here is from genome assembly GCF_003408955.1 of Pseudomonas sp. GL93. Taxonomy (NCBI): domain Bacteria; kingdom Pseudomonadati; phylum Pseudomonadota; class Gammaproteobacteria; order Pseudomonadales; family Pseudomonadaceae; genus Pseudomonas; species Pseudomonas sp. GL93. The sequence goes on along the minus strand of NZ_NKRF01000113.1, from coordinate 39,636 downwards.
GCTCAAGTCGACGTGCCTTTGATCCTGCGCAAATTGTTTCGCGACCTCGCCGCCGGGCAAGCCGTGCAGCCGCCGCAACAGTGGGTGGAGTTTCCCCAAGGCGCCGGGGATTTCATCAACTACCTGGGCGTACTGGCCGAAGACGGGGTGTACGGGGTCAAAACTTCGCCTTATATCGTGCGTGAACAAGGCCCCCTAGTGACGGCCTGGACCCTGTTGATGTCAATGCACAGCGGCCAGCCGTTGCTGCTGTGCGACGCCGCTGAATTGACCACCGCACGCACCGCCGCCGCCACGGCCTTGGCGGTGGATGCGCTGGCCCCGGCGGCGGCGCAACGCCTGGCGATCATTGGCAGCGGCAAGGTCGCCCAGGCGCACCTGCGTTATGTACAGAACCTGCGCGACTGGCAGCAAATCCGCCTGTACTCGCCAAGCCTGGGCAGCACCAGCGCCGAAACGCGCGCGCAGTTGGCCAGCCTGGACCCGCGCCTGAGCCTCGTCGCAAGTTGTGAAGCGGCCCTGGAAGACGCGGATGTGATCCTGCTGTGCACCTCGTCCGCCGGGCCGGTCATCGACCCCTCGCGCCTGAGCAAACCCGCGCTGATCACCTCCATCAGCACCAACGCACCGCGTGCCCATGAAGTGCCGCCGCACTGCCTTAACCAGATGCACGTGTTCTGCGACTACCGCCAGACTACCCCGGATTCGGCCGGTGAGATGCTGATCGCCAGCGAACAGCACGGCTGGGACAAACGCACGATTGTCGGCGACCTGCCCGAATTGTTCAGCGACATGGCCCAACGTCCCGACTACGATCGTCACGTCTTTTTCCGCTCCATCGGCCTGGGCCTGGAAGACATCGCACTGGCTAATGCCCTGTACCGACTGTAGGAGCGAGCTTGCTCGCGAAGACCTCACAGGCACTGCGGTCACACAGGATGGGCGCGTTATCGTCAACGTTTTTCGCGAGCACGCTCGCTCCTACAAGGCTTATTTCAGGAGATCTCCATGAGCCAGGCAGACTTCATCATCATCGGCGGCGGCATTGCCGGCGCATCCACCGGGTTCTGGTTGTCGCAGCACGGCAAGGTTCTGGTGCTGGAGCGTGAAAACCACCCGGCCTATCACTCCACCGGGCGTTCGGCGGCGCTCTACACCGCCGCGTACGGCACCCCGCAAGTGCGTGCGCTGACCTTGGCCAGCCGGGCCTTCTTCGACCAGCCACCCGCAGGCTTCTGCGAACATCCCCTGCTGACGCCCCGGGGCGAAATGACCGTTGATTTCAACGGTGACCCGGCCGAACTCGACAGCCAGTACCTGAGCGCCAAGGCCACCGTGGCGCAGGTGCAGCGCCTGACGGTGGATGAAGCGTGTGCACGCTTGCCGATCCTGCGCCGTGAAAAAGTCCACGGGGCAATCTACGACCCCACCGCTTGTGACATCGACACCGACGCCCTGCATCAAGGCTACCTGCGCGGTATCCGCCGCAACCAGGGCGAAGTACGCACCGACAGCCATGTGCTGGGCTTAAGCCGCGACGCCGACGGCCTGTGGCAGGTGCGCACCCAGGATGCGATCTACACGGCGCCGGTCATCATCAATGCCGCCGGAGCCTGGGCCGACCATATCGGCGGGCTGGCGGGCGCAGCGTCCATCGGCTTGCAGCCCAAGCGCCGCTCGGCCTTTGTCTTTGCTGGCCCCGAGGGCGTGGACAGCCACGACTGGCCGATGCTGGTGGCCCTCGACGAAGCGTTCTACATGAAACCGGATGCCGGCATGTTCCTCGGCTCACCGGCCAACGCCGACCCGGTAGAACCCCAGGACGTGCAACCCGAAGAACTGGATATCGCCATGGGCATCTACCAGATCGAGGAAGCCACCACCCTGACCATCCGCCGCCCCACGCGCACCTGGGCCGGGCTGCGCAGTTTTGTGCAGGACGGTGATTTGCTGTCGGGCTTTGACCCGCAAGTACCAGGGCTGTTCTGGGTGGCAGCGCAAGGCGGCTATGGTATCCAGACCTCACCGGCCATGGGCCAGGCAAGCGCCGCCCTGGTGCGCGGCGAACCGCTGCCGGAGGCACTGACCCGGTTCGGCCTGGACGCTGGTATGCTCTCCCCGGTCCGCCTGGAGCCCCATTGATGAACACTGCTGAACAAGACAAGGTCATGCAGAACTTCCGCGCGATTGCCGATGCAATCGCCACGCTGTTCTTTCCCCATGCAGAAGTGGTGTTGCATGACCTGCGCACGCAAACCGTGGATTACATCGCCAATAACCTGTCCAAGCGCAGCCTGGGTGACGACTCGTCCCTGGAGGACATGCTCGACGGTGACGTCAGCGAGGTGAATATCGGCCCTTACGAAAAGCTCAACTGGGACGGCCAGAAAATCCGCAGCCTGAGCACCGTGCTGCACGACCACAAAGGGCACAGGCTGGCTGTGTTGTGCATCAACCTGAATATTTCAATGTTTGAAACGGCCAAGGCGGCGCTGGATTTGTTCCTGTCGCCGAGCAAGCTGATCGCACAGCCGGACGCGCTGTTCCGTGATGACTGGCAGGAACGCATCAATACCTTTCTGCATGCCTGGCTGCGCGAGCGTCAGTTGAGCCTGAACCTGTTGACCCGCGACCACAAACGCGAACTGGTGCTGGCGCTGCATACCGAGGGGGCATTCAAGGGCAAGAGCGCCTCCAACTACGTGGCCAATGTGCTGGGTATGGGCCGGGCGACGGTCTACAAGCATTTGAAAGAACTCAAGGGCTGACCCCTTTCTGACGACAACGCCGATCCCTGTGGGAGCTGTCGAGCCCCGGCGAGGCTGCGAAGGGGCCGGCAAGGTCAACATTTTCATTGCCTGACCCACCGCTTTCGCAGCCTCGCTAAAGCTCGACAGCTCCCACATTGACCGCGTCTTTGCCTGCGTCAGTCGCCGTAGATATCGGCCTTGAAGTACTGCTGTGAAATCTTCTGGTATTCGCCACTGGCGCGAATGCCGTCGATGGCCGCGTTCAATTCGCTGACCAACGCTGTATTGCCTTTGCGCACGGCAATCCCCGAGCCCTCGCCCACGTATTTCGGGTCCTTGAGTTCCGGGCCGACAAAGGCATAACCCTGCCCGCGCGGCATCGACAGGAAGTCGTTCAGGGGGATGGTGTCGGCAAAGATCGCATCCAGACGCCCCGCTGCCAGGTCCATGTAGATTTCTTCGTTATTGCTGTAGCGCTTGACGTTGATGCCCTTGGGTTCGAACACCTCGGTGGCATAGCGGTCGGTGGTGGTGGCGCGCTGTACACCGACGTTCTTGCCCTTGAGGCTAGCGTACTGGTCATCCACCACGGCGCCGTCCTTCATCACCAGACGCGAGGAGGTGAAGTAGTACTTGTGGGTGAAATCCACCGACTTCTTGCGGTCTTCGTTGATGGTCATGGACGACAACGCCATGTCGATCTTCTTGACCTTGAGGGACGGAATCAGCCCGTCGAACTCCCCTTCGATCCACACGCACTTGACCTTCATTTGCGCGCACAGGGCGTTGCCAATGTCGTAGTCGAAACCCACGATCTTGCCGTCGCCGGTCTTGGAGGCGAACGGCGGGTAGGCCGCCTCAATGCCAATACGCAGGGTTTTCTCGGCGGCCAGCAGGTGGCTGGAGGCAAACAGGCTCAGGGCCAGGACGGGAAGGAGATGGCGTTTCTTCATGGAGGGGTTCTCGCAAGTTGTTGTTGGTTTGGCAAGAGTGAAGAAAAACGGGCAGCGTCTATTTTGTACTTATAATTCCATACTGGACTTTTAAGTGTTAACCCGTCAACAGGCAAAAAAAATGTGGGAGGGCTTGAGCCTTCCCACATCAGATCCAGCAGCACCGCTTAAACCTTACTTGGACACCGGCATCGCAAACTCCGCACCCTGCTCGATGCTCTCCGACCAGCGCTGCATGATCGACTTCTGCTTGGTGTAGAAGCGCACGCCCTCGGTACCGTAGGCATGCATGTCACCGAACAGGCTCTTCTTCCAGCCACCAAACCCGTGCCAGGCCATGGGCACCGGGATCGGCACGTTAATACCGACCATGCCCACCTCGATACGCCGCGCAAACTCACGAGCAATGTTGCCATCGCGGGTGAAGCAACTGACGCCGTTGCCAAACTCGTGGTCGTTGACCAACTTCACCGCTTCGGCAAAATCGTTGACGCGTACACAGGCCAGCACCGGGCCGAAGATTTCTTCGCGGTAGATGCTCATGTCCTGGGTCACGTGGTCGAACAAGGTCGCGCCGAGCCAAAAGCCATTCTGCAGGCCGGGTTCGGTGGGTACGTAGTCGCGGCCATCGAGCAGCAACTGCGCGCCGGCTTGTACACCCTGTTCAATGTAGCCACTGATGCGTTCCAGCGCGGCCCGCGACACGATCGGGCCCATCTCGGCTTTGAGATCGCGGCCATCGGTGATGCGCAGCAGCTTGGCGCGTTCGCTCAAAGCGGCGATCACCTTGTCGCCCACATCACCCACCAGCACCGCCACCGAGATCGCCATGCAGCGCTCGCCGGCACTGCCGTAGGCGGCGCCCATCAGCGCATCCACGGTGCGTTCGATATCGGCGTCGGGCATCACCACCATATGGTTTTTCGCCCCGCCCAAGCCTTGCACGCGCTTGCCGTTGCGGGCGCCGCTCTCGTAGATGTATTGGGCAATCGGCGTGGAGCCGACGAAGCTCACGGCTTTGACGTCCGGGTGTTCGATCAGCGCGTCCACCGACTCTTTATCACCCTGCACCACATTGAACACGCCCTTGGGCAGGCCGGCTTCATGCAGCAGCTCGGCCATGAACAGCGAAGCGCTTGGGTCAGTCGGGCTGGGCTTGAGGATAAAGGTGTTACCCGCCGCAATGGCGATGGGGTACATCCACATCGGTACCATCACCGGGAAGTTGAACGGCGTCACGCCGGCGACCACGCCCAGCGGCTGGCGCATCGTCCAGTTGTCCATGCCACGGGAGACCTGGTCGGAGTGTTCGCCCTTGAGCAGGTTGGGAATGCCACAGGCGAATTCGAGAATGTCGATGCCACGGTCGACTTCGCCCTGGGCATCGGTGAACACCTTGCCGTGCTCGGCGACGATGATGCGCGCCAGGTCGTCCTTGCGTTCGCGCAGCAGGTGCAGGTATTGGAACAATACGCGGGCGCGGCGGATCGGCGGGGTGTCGGCCCAGCCGGCAAACGCGGCCTGGGCGGCGGCGACGGCTTCGGCCACCGTCTGACGGCTAGCCAGGGCCACGCGCGCGGTGACTTCACCAGTGGCCGGGTTGTAGACGTCCTGATAACGGTCATCGCGGCTGACGCGCTGGTCGTTGATGTAGTGCTCGATGGTTGCAGTCATGGCAGTCGATCCAGGTGGGTGGCGTTGGTCCACACGATAGGCTTTCGCTTTGTTCCTAACCAGAGCAGAATCCAGAACTTATTGTCCTTATATGCGAACAATACACCCATGGAAAAGGCTGAGATCGAAGGGCTGTGGACCCACATTCACTGGCTGTCAGTGCTGGAGGAACAAGGCACCTACACCGCTGCCGCCGCGCGCCTGGGGGTGAGTAAATCGGCGGTGAGCCAGCGCATTTCCGACCTGGAGAAGGCCACCGGCACGCGCCTGGTGACGCGCACCACCCGCAGCGTGCGGCTGACCGATGCGGGGCTGTCGTTGACCCGCGAGGTACGCAGCGCCTACGCGCAGATCGCTCGCAGTTTTTCCTCAGTGCGCGACTCGGTCGGGGAAATACGCGGGCTGGTGCGCCTGACCGCCCCCGTGGCGTTCGCCCGGCAACAACTGGTGCCGCACCTGTCCGGCTTTTTGCAGCAGTACCCTCAGGTGCGTATCCAACTGGACGTCTCTGATGCCTTGAGCTCATTGGCCGCCGAGGGTTACGACCTGGCGGTGCGTCACGGCTTCCAGGTGCCCGAGACCCACGTGGCCTGGAAGCTGTGCGACACCACTTCGGTACTGGTCGCCACCCATGATTACCTGCAACGCCACGGCAAACCCCGCGAGCCGGGCGAGCTGTCGGCCCACAACTGCCTGTTTTACCCACGCGGCACCGACCAGCCCGCCTGGACCTTCGAACGCGGCAGCCGCCCCCTAGAGCGCCTCACCGTGCCGATCGCCGGCAGCTTCGCCACCAATAACAGCGAAGCCTTGCGCGACGCCGCACTCAACCACCTGGGCATCGCCCTGCTTCCGGACTTCAGCGCCCAGGCGGCGCTGGCCGCTGGCACAGTGGTGCGTGTATTGAAGGACTGGACACTCAAAGGCGCATTTGCCGATGAAATTTACCTGATTCGGCCCTACTCACCCCATGTGCCCAAGTCGGTGAGTGCGTTGGTAGCGTACTTGAAGGCGCAACTGTCGGGCGGGTTCCAATAAGTGGGAGCGCAGGCCTAATCCTGTCAAATACTTGCCTGATCCTCTGAACTTGAGGGCAATCGGATAGATAGCCCTTGCGCGTTGGTCTAGAGTTCGACGATGGGCGACTTCCAGTCGCACCGCTCCTATAAGAACTCAGCACCACCAACCGATGATCAGCAGGTGAGCCCGCATGGAATTACGTATCAACCAAAAGGCCTATCAGGTCGATGCCGAAGCCGACACCCCGTTGTTGTGGGTGATCCGCGATAACCTGGGCATGACCGGCACCAAATACGGCTGCGGCCTGGCCCAGTGCGGCGCCTGTTCGGTGCTGGTGGACGGCAATGTGGTGCGCGCCTGCGTGACGCCCGTGGCCGGCGTGGTCGGTCGCGAGATCACCACCATCGAGGCCGTGGAGGCCGATGACGTGGGCAAGCGTGTGGTGGCGGCCTGGGTCGAACATCAAGTAGCGCAATGCGGTTACTGCCAGTCCGGGCAGGTGATGGCGGCCACGGCGCTGCTCAAGCACACCCCCGCGCCGACCAAGGCGCAGATCGACGCGGCGATGGTCAACCTCTGCCGTTGCGGCACCTACAACGCGATCCATGCCGCCATGGATGCCTTGGCCGCCGGGAAGGAGACCGCCTGATGAACACCAACGAGATCATTCCCGGCGTGACCCTGGGCGAACCGGTCAACCTGTCCCGTCGCCGCTTCCTGGCCAGCACTGCCGTGGGCGCGCTGGTGATCGGCTTCGGCTTGCCGCTGGGCACCTCCCGCGTGCAAGCCGCGACCGGCGCAGTCGCTGAACGCGGCACTCAAGTACCCGCCTTCCTGGAAATTCGCCCCGACGGCAGCGTGCGCCTGCTCAGCCCCTTCATGGAAGGCGGCCAAGGCACCCACACCGCCATGGCGCAGATCGTCGGTGAAGAATTGGATGCCGACCCGGCCACGTTCATTGTCGAAGCGGCCCCGCCCGGCGAAGCCTATGTGGTGATGGAAAATGGCCTGCGCATCACCGGCGGCAGTATGTCGGTGCGCATGAGCTACCCGACCATGCGCCGCCTCGGCGCCCTCGCCCGCGCGATGCTGATGCAAGCCGGCGCCGAGCAACTGCGCGTACCGCTCAGCGAGCTGACCACCCAGCCCGGTCGCGTGGTGCACGCCGCTTCCGGCCGTTCCCTGGGCTACGGCGAACTGGCAGGTGCCGCCCTGGATATGCCGGTGCCCGACCCGGCCAGCATTACCCTGCGCGACCCGAGCCAGTTCCGCTGGATCGGCAAGCCGGTCAAGCGCCTGGATGCCTATGACAAATCCACCGGCAAGGCGCAGTACACCATCGACCTGAAAATCGACGGCATGCTCCATGCCGCCGTCCAGCATGCGCCACGCCTGGGCATGACCGTGGGCAGCCTGCGCAACCAGGCCCAGGTGCAAGCCATGAAAGGCGTGCATTCGGTTCACACCCTGCCCGGCGCAGTGGCCGTGGTGGCCGAGCGTTGGTGGCATGCCAAGCGCGCCGTCGAAGCCATCCAGGTGGAGTGGCTTGAAGCCGCCGCCGACTCCACCGTGCGGGCGATGCCGGCGGACTTTTCCAGCGACAAGTACCGCGACTTCCTCGCCGCCCAGCAAGGCCCGGCCCGCGATGACGAAAACGAAGGCGATGTGGCCGGCGCACTGGCCAGCGCCAAGACCCGCGTCGACGCCACCTACCACAACCAGTACCTCAACCATGCCCAGCTGGAACCGCCTTCAGCCCTGGCACGCTTTAACCCCGACGGCACGCTGGAGGTGTGGCTGCCTAACCAGGCGCCGGATATGTTCCGTGCCGATATAGCCAAGCGCACCGGCCTGAGTACTGAGCAAATCACCCTGCACTCACCGCTGCTGGGCGGCTTTTTCGGCCGGCATTTCCTGTATGACTCCGCCAATCCGTACCCACAGGCCATCGCGTTGGCCAAGGCCGTCGGTCGCCCGATCAAGCTGATCTGGAGCCGTGAGGAAGAGTTCCTGCGCGATGTGCTGCGCCCCGTCGCCGTGGTCAAGTTCCGCGCCGCACTCGATGATAAGGGCCTGCCGGTGGCCATCGAAGCGGTCAGCGCCACCGAAGGCCCCACAGAAGCTCTCAGTGGCAAACAAGGCGATCAAATCGACCCTACCGCCCTGGAAGGCCTGTCGGGCAAGAGTTATGCGATCCCCAACAAGCGCATCGCGCAGATCTACGTCAAGGGCGCGCCGATGCTTGGCTACTGGCGCTCGGTGGGTAACTCCCTCAACGACTTTTTCTACGAAGCGTTCCTGGACGAACTGGCGGACAAAGGCGGCCACGACCCTTACGAGCTGCGTCTGCACCTGCTGCGCGACAACCCGCGGTTGACCACCTTGCTACAAGCGGTGGGCGAATTGTCGGGGGGCTGGAAGCGCGGCCCTTATACCGCAGAGGACGGCACACGCCGTGCTCGCGGGGTGGCCATGGCTTCGCCCTTTGGCTCTCACGCGGCGGTAGTCGCCGAAGTGTCGATCGAGAACGGCCAAGTCAAGGTCCACCATATCTGGGAGGCCATCGACCCGGGCAGCATCGTCAACCCGGCGATCATTCAAGCGCAGGTCAGCGGCGCGGTAGCCTTGGGGCTCTCGCAAACGTTGCTGGAGGAAGCGGTGTACGTGGACGGTATGCCACGGGCGCGTAACTACGACCTGTATCCGATCCTGCCGCCCTCGCGTATGGCGCAGGTCCACGTGAAGATCGTCGAGAGCGGCGAAAAGATGGGTGGCATCGGTGAACCGCCATTGCCCGCCGTGGCACCGGCGGTGGTCAACGCGGTGGCACAGTTGACTGGCCAGCGCATCCGCAGCTTACCGTTGAGCCGCCACACCTTCAGCTAACCGACAGGGAACGCCCATGAATAACCGCCGATTCGCAAGAACCGCAGGGTGGCTGGTGCTGCCCTGCGTGGTCGCCGCCGGCCTGCTGGCCTGGTATGTCACCCGCGAGCCTGCCTCGCCTTTTGAACAGCAACAGGCCACGAGCTTCGACCCCGCGTTGGTCAGTCGCGGCGAATACGTCGCGCGCGTGAGTGACTGCGTGGCCTGCCACAGCCTGCCAGGCAAGACGCCCTTCGCGGGCGGCCTGGAAATGGCTACACCACTGGGAGCGATCCACGCCACCAACATCACCCCCGACCGCGAGCATGGCATCGGCGCCTATAGCCTGGCCGACTTCGACCGCGCCGTACGCCACGGCGTAGCACCGGGTGGGCGGCGGCTCTACCCGGCCATGCCCTACCCGTCTTACGTCAAACTCAGCGATGACGACATACAGGCGCTGTACGCGTTTTTCATGAAAGGCGTGCAACCGGCCAACGAACCTAACCTGCCCAGCGGCATTCCCTGGCCGCTCAACCTGCGTTGGCCCATCGCCCTGTGGAACGGTGTGTTTGCGCCCACCGCGACCTATGCCGCCAAACCCGGCCAGGACGCGCTGTGGAACCGTGGCGCGTATATCGTGCAAGGCCCCGGCCACTGCGGCAGTTGCCACACGCCTCGGGGGCTGGCGTTCAACGAAAAGGCCCTGGACGAATCCGGCGCGCCGTTCCTGGCCGGTGCCCTGCTCGACGGTTGGTACGCCCCCAGCCTGCGCCAGGACCACAACACCGGCCTGGGGCGCTGGAGTGAGGAACAGATCGTGCAGTTCCTCAAGACCGGTCGCAACCAGCATGCCGTGGTCTACGGCTCGATGACCGAAGCCTTCAACAACTCCACGCAGTTCATGCAGGACGATGACCTGGCCGCGATCGCCCGTTATCTCAAGTCACTGCCAGGCGATCCGCAGCGTGACGGCAGCCCCTGGCAGTATCAGGCGGCAACAGCACGCCAGGATGCCCCCGGCGCCCATACTTACGCGACCCGCTGCGCCTCCTGCCATGGCCTCGACGGCAAAGGCCAGCCCGACTGGATGCCGCCCCTGGCAGGCGCTACCTCGGCCCTGGCCAAGGAAAACGCCTCCGCGATCAACATCACCCTCAACGGCTCGCAACGCGTGGTCACCGCTGGCCTGCCAGACGCCTACCGCATGCCGGCATTTCGTGAGCAGTTGTCCGACCAGGAAATCGCCGATGTGCTGAGCTACGTGCGCGGTACCTGGGGCAACAACGGTGGCGCGGTCGAGCCGAAGGCGGTGAGCAAGTTGCGCGGGCATACTGACCCCGCGAGCAGCAGCCCGATCATCCTGCATATGCGCTGAGGGAAAGCGTGCAACGCCTCGGGCCATTGACGGACCGAGGCGCTGCATTACCGAAGAGAACAGTTACCGCGACGGCTATTTCCGATATTGGGCTTATAGCTAAATAGTTTTCTACTCAGCCTGGCAGGTCATCCGCACCGCGACTAACCTCACCTCAGTATCAGAAAGGACTCAACCCTGCAGCCAAGGAGGCTATCCCCGCCCAATATCATCATGATGCCCACCAACCTCGTGTTGGCACTCATAAACAACACTTTTAGTCTTATAAATGATGTAGGTCTGTGGTCGTTAAGCCGCTCACTCACTTGACAGTAATCAGTAAACAGGGCGCGAGGCGACCTGTTTGATTTCTGCGTTCACCATCGCCTCCGAGCAGTGCAATCAAGTTATGCAGTAAAAAACACTCTGTCGCCAATAGACAGGGGTCACACGTGCCCATCTCACTTCATTGCTATAACCGGAGATAACTATGAGACAAGTTCAAAAAATCACCGTCAACAACAAAGGCGGCTATGTATTTAACTTTAAAGTCCAATGGCTCCAGAGCGACGGCAAGTGGTATACGTCGCAATGGGGCAGCGGTGACTACCCGGTGGCGCAATCTCGGACCACACCGAATCTTGAAACGATTGGCGTACCCTCCGACGCGCTGGCTGTCACGGTATATGGGCATGCACTGGCTGGGTCATCAGGTCAAGGCACGCCGTTTGTGGGGTTTGCCACCAACGGCCAGATAGCAACTTATGATGCAGTAGGAACAACCATCATTGGTTTTGCAATTAACTTGATCGAATAAAAAAGCTCTTTACGACGGAATACCCGGAACCAACTTTTCGTGACTTGCCGTTAGAAGTTGGCGCCGGCTTCCCCGATTGCACATTCAACCCGTCTGACGTTAAAAATCACGTAACAGGAAACCAAAATGAAACAAGTCGAGCGCATTGGTTGCCTTAACAACGGCCTTTTTGTCATGAACTTTTCGATTCAGTGGCTTGATTCAGCAGGCCAATGGCATACCTCCGAATGGAACAGTGGCAACTTCGAAAATGGTGTGTACAAGGTCAGCCCTTCACTTGCATTGCTCGGTATTCCCGCGGATGCAATTGGCGTCGCACCTTATGTGTCCGCCGTCGCTGGCATCCAGAATCAAGGAGAACCTTTAGTCCAGCCGGCCAACAACGGCAGGCTGGCCGCCTATGAGATAACGGGCACGACCCTGAGTTTCAAGGTTCAGCCGCTACCTTGGAAAAACTGGGCTCAGAACATCGTCGACACCCTGGAAATCGATGGTCAATACTACTTCTCGCCAACCCATCTCGCAGAGCTTCAAGACATTGTTCGCCAGGCCGGCGCGGCAGGCACGACAGTACGCGTATCGGGCCAACGACATGCACAGCCGGCCTTGGTTGCCGAAGACAATCGCATCGCCCCAACCCCCCGCCGCTGGCTCATCGACCTCGCCTGTTACGCAGACTTGGGCCCGAATGGAGATAAGTCTATTGTGCTGGGCACCACCCCAAATACGGTCACCGTTAACACTGGCGTGCGCGAGGATGAGCTGGATGCCTTCCTGACCGCCCATGACTTGATGCTCAAGACTGCGACCGCCGGCGGCTTCTTCAGCCTTGGCGGCATGACCGCCGTCGATGTCCACGGCGCAACCATCCGCGCACCGATTTTCGCCGAAACTGCTTCGGCGTTCACCCTCATGGGACCTGACGGCCAGGTGCGGACCATTGACGCACAAACGCCTGCAGTCGACGGTTGGTCGCCCTTGCAGTTTGCACGCGTCTCCCTCGGTGCATTGGGCGTCGTCACGTCAGTGACACTGGATGTATTGCCCCGCCCATGGGCCACCACATTAAACGCAGGCAAAGAAACAAAAGTTGTCTGTGCTGACGAGCCAACCTTCATCTCCCGGTTCAAGGCGCTGCTTACGGACCATGACCGCGTCGAATCCTTTCTCAATCCGTACACCGACAATTTCCTGATCTTGTGGTGGGACGTGGTTGCTTCCCCTGCGACCCAGGTGCCCAACCTTAAGACAAGCGTGCCCAATGCCTGTGCCCTGGCGGGAGAGAATGTATTCGGGGCGCCCTACCTGATACCGTTTGAACCTATCATCGAGCCGCCCCTCATCGCCGCCCAGTATGGCAATAACACGACAACGGCAAGTGCAATCATTGACGCAGGGTTCCTCACGATCGAAACGCTCTTCGATGAAGCCGCGTCGGTCTACTCCGACTTGTGGCTGACCAAGGCATCACGCGTCATTTTCATGTCTTACTTTATCGAGCTCCCGGCTCTGGATGACGAAGGCCTTGGTAAAGCCTGGCAAGGGCTCGACGCCGTGAAAGCGCGGCTCCAGGACTCCGCCGACTTCCTCGTGGTCGCCCCGCTGGAGTTCCGCTTCGTCCGTGGCGGAGACACTGCATTGGCCGGGACGTACACGCAAACCCCAGACGCTACCTTCGTGAACCTTGACCTTATCGGTTACGTGCCGGCTGTGGCAGCGTCTGACTATCCGGGTCGCCTAATGCACTTTTTTGCGGATATCGAACGAGCCTGGGTTGCCCTGGGTGGGATGCCGCACACCGGCAAGATGTTCGGCTTTTACAACCCTGCTCAACCCTCGGGAACGTACTCTGAGCCGTTCAACCCGCAGTTCCTGAAGGACCTTGCACAGCGCCGCAGTGAAAGAACCGCAGCCTTCAACGCCTTTCGCAAGGCCTGCGACCCAAAGGGAGTATTCCACAACCACTTTGTCGCGACGCTGCTGGGAGACGCGCCGTAGAAGGGGTCTTCCTGATGCAATGCGCTTGCCTGCGAATGCATCGACTCGGTTTAACTGATTAACCGAGGTGTTTGCATCGCAGGCAAGCCAGCTCCCACAGCGTCGGCTGCAAGGCCGCGCTATTTATTTTCGTCCGCCTTACCTTCCTGCATCTGCACCGACGACTGGGTGCCACTGTTGTTGTCTTTAGTGGCGTTGTCGGCGTTGTCAAAACAGCCGTGCAGCATGAACGCGCTGCACAGGCCCAGGCACATATAAAGCTTCTTCATGATGGTTCACCTGTTGGCGAGTGAGTGATATCGGCGCGACGAAAGCACGACTCGTCCGCCCATAACCTATCTGGCTGGAACAGAAGCGCTGGCGTTCAAAAAATAGCCCCTTGGCCGACGAATGGGGGCCGCGTGTTATTCAAATGGGATCACCGAGATCTTGCCGTTGCGTTCAAGAATCGCGAAGCGGACTGGCCATGGTGCTGATTGCCAATGGCCGGATCCCCTTCGATCCCGCCAACCCGAGCGGGTCGGTAAAAATCCTGAACAAGCATTTGCAAGCGTTGGAAGCGGCGCTGCGTGAGCAGGCAAGCACCGGCACGCCGCCGACAGAGATCAGCACACGTGAGCGCCTGGGTAAGAACAGCAGCCGCAGGCCCTCATTGGTGTGTGCCGACTAACGTCAGGCTTTGGTTCGGCTACAACCGATCCGGCTCGGCAACTGGCCCTGCCTGGCCTTCAGCGTGGCCTGCATCGCTTGCGGCAAGGTGTTCCAGAACGTCAGCCCCGAGCGCTCCTCGATGTGATCCACAGTGACCTGGTAATCACAGAAGTCTGCGCCCTTGGGGGTTTCCTGGTTCATCACGAATGAGGCGTACAGGCCCGTTTCCGGCGAACTGCCGACCACGATGATTTTCCAGTAGCCGCTGGGGATGGTGTGCACTTTGTTCGTGCCCGGCAACGAGCCGACGAAATGTTCATACAGCGGCCCGGTAGCCACATACACCTGATCGACGCCTGGCTCCTTGCTGAGGTTGCGCTCCTGATCTTCCAGACGCGCCCACGGCCCCTGGTTAAGCTCGGCCTTTTGCGGGGTGATGTTCGACAGGTAGTTGAGCGTTTGCCAATCGGCCACGCCGGCCATCGACGCCAGGTTGGCCTGATGCCCACGGTCGATTTTAAGCGCGACGTTGGCGCCGTTGTAATCCACCGGGTCCAAGGTTTCCCCGGCTGGAATATCCGGGTCGGTGCGCCAGTCGCGAGAGCGTCCGCTGGCCGCAGTGGTCTTGGTGATCTTGTAGGACACCCAATTGGCAAACTTGGTCGAGCCGTTGTTGTTCAACGTGTAGGCCTGGCGGTTCAACGTCACCGGGCTGCCGCCGGTGGGGCAGCCAACCGCACAGTTATCGAACGGCAAGGGTGGCGCCGGGATGATCGCGGACTGGCGTGTGGGTGTGGTACAGGCGGCCATCAACGGGATCAACGAAAACGCCAGGTACTTGAACGATGTGCTTCCTTGCATGGTGTTACTCCTTGGGATGAATCTTTTAAAAGACTGAATGGCCTCCGCTGATGCGCTTCCTGCGCAAGCCGAGATAACCATTGGATCACATAAACATTTCTAAACAACAACAGCAACCAGGCCCGTAGAGGTCACTGCGTTTATCGATAGGGCGGCGCGTTCGTTGTCGTGATGGTGTGATCAGACATGGGTGTACCCAATGGCGCGTTCAGCGTTGCGTCCAATTGAACGCGCCGTATCCCCTTCCTACAGCATTTCCATCAACCTTTCTCATAAACGCCTCCAGCGCTTGCAGATCAGGCAACGGCGCCGCGCTGATCAGCACGTTGGGCACATGGCACCACGCAAGCGCGGGCGAAGCGCGTTCGCTCTGGCCATAGATCAACACATGACGAATCTGTGGGTTGTCCCTGATGAACCAGAGCAAATCGAATTTCACGCTGTGCGCCAGGGCGGCATTGATGATCAGCACATCCAGCGGCGTATCGCCGAACTCCACAGCACTGAGGACTTCATCCAGCCGGTGTATCGGCGCGATGCGGTAATAGCCCAACTGGTTCAACGCCCGCTCGATTTTCAAGCGGTAGAAGTGCTGTCCATCGGCAATCAGAATACGTAGCGCTTTATTGGTCATGTATCCACCACTCACTGATAAATGATCGTGAAGGTTGCCGACGCATTCGCCGGCCCCGGCGTAACCTTGGCCCCGGTTTGCAGGTAGCGCGCGCGCAGCGGGATGGAATAACTGCTTTCGGTACTCCTGAGGGACAGGCCCGCGTTTCGGTTGCTCGCCAATGGCAGGGCAACGCCGTTGCTGGTGGCGACCTGAATGCCGACGCCAGTCGCGGCAGGCGCATTGCCGGCCGTGCTCGGGTCGAGGCTCAGGATGCCGTTGCTTGCATTGATGGCCGTCCGAGCCGGGTCGATGCGGTATTGCAGTGTGTTGTTGACGCGGGCCCCGCTGGTGCCGGTGCCGGTGGGTGAGTTACCGCTTTGTGAAATCCAGCCGGTACCGGTAGTGGAAAACATGCCGTTGAACGCAGGGCAGTCATTCAAGGCGATGGCAAAATCCGTCCAGCCAGTGCTGCTGTTGAGGCCAGTGAATTTATTGACCAGGTGGGTGCCCATGGGCACCGAGACATCCGGTGTACTGCAGGTTCGCGAAACAATCTGGATGCTGCCGGAAATGCCCATCCTGAAGCCGGTCATTCTGGCGTCGCCGAAATTGCCGAACAGACTCACGATCGGCAATGTACTGCCCACCAGCACACCCGGCGTCACCTCGCCAATCTTGATCAATATCAGCTCAAAGTTCGAAGGCCCGTCAAACGGCACGAGGCATCGCCACCCCTGCGTACACGTGGTCCATGCCTTGGCGCTTTGCCTGGGCAGCAGGCCACCGTTGCTATTGAAAGCAACGCCCAATCCGGGAACGCTGGTTCTGTAGACCTTATTGGCATAGGTGCCACTGGTCACATTGGCCAGGGCATAGCTGGATTCAACCGTGAGTTCGGTCCACTGTTGATACGGTGCGAAAAGGCATTCCAGCTTCACCGCCTGACCTGAGGCCATGCTGAACTTTTGACGATAGACCTCAGTGCCCACCGGCACATCACGCCCGACGGTGATCGCCGATATCTGCAACGGCATGGAGCCCACGGCAGGCCGGATACCGTCCATGTAGGAACAAGTGACCGCCATGGCCGTGCCGGCCGAGGCCCACAAGGCCATACCCAACAACCCCAGTTTGATCAAAGAGCCGATGTTCATAACGCTACCTTCTGCTGGGTGTTGGGCCGCACGCTGTCAGCGACCTGTTTGCCGGCCGCACACACGGCGTCCACTTGTTGCAGCTGTTGCCCATCGCCAGGGCCTGGCGGGATCGTCAGCGCACACTGCTGCTGCGCCTGGCTGCCCCAGTTGACCAGCAAGCGGCGCGTCTCGGGTTTGATCCGCGCATACAGTTGCCCGCCCTGCCCGACCACGCCCACGGTGGCACCCTCGCCATCGGTCACTCCCGCGCCGAACGGCAAGCTGCTGCCGTCGTCCAGGCGCACATTGAGCAGCACCGCGCGGCCCTGGTTGGTGGTGTATTTGAGGTGCACGACTGCACCGGCACGCGGCGCGGTCTGTTGGCTGGTTTCGCTCAACTCAACGTCCAGGGAACTGCCGATCGGGTCGATCGCCACCTCGTTCAACTCATACGGGCGCAGGTACGGCACCACGGCGTTGCCGCTGCCGTCGAGCCTCAGGCCCGGGTAGCCGGAGACCTTAGCCCCCTCGGCGCCTGGGGCGCTGACCACGGCCATGGTTTCACCGCGGTAAGGCGTCATGGTCACACCATCGCCATGGGCCACCACCGTGCCGCTCGCGCCCACCGACGCGCTGGTATAGCCATCGCCTCGGCCCAGAGCGGCACTGAGCATGGCGCGGGCGCCGGTGTACTGGCCGTTGAGCGCGGCACTCTTGGTGTTGCTGGCGCCGTCATGGCCGAAGGTGGCGCCATAGCCGTATTGGCGATCCTGGCCGGCAGTGCCGCTGATACCCGCCTGCTCGCTGTAATTGCCGCGGGTGTCACGGCCCAGTTGTGCGGTGACTTGCGGCCCATAGCCCGAGCCGCCAAATTCGAGCGGCATGCTCATGGTCAGCAGAAAACTGTTTTCCATATCGCCCAGGCCCATGCGGCTGCGGTTGGCGTTCACGCTGAAACTCACCCGGTTGAACTGCTTGCTGTAGCTGAACTGGTACTGCACGTCGCTGCCCTGCTGGTTCCAGTAGTTCTGGGCATAGCCGCTGATCGATACCTGGCCCCAAGGCCCGAAGCTCTGGTCGGCGGTGAGTGACAAGCGGCTGCGCGGGCGACCGAACTGGCTGGTGTCCCAACCGTTTTTCTCGGCATCGAGCAGCTGCACGGCATTGCTGAAATCCAGGTAGTCACGGGTGGAAAAACGGTAGGCCGCCACCGAAAAGTTACTGCCGGTGCTAAGAATGTTCTTGCTGTAGGACAGGCGCATGCTCTGCCCCTTCGCCCGACCGGCAGCCAGGTCGGTCTGGGCGTGTGTCACGTCCACCGCCATGGCGCCGATCGGCGTGCCGAACGCCAAGCCTGTGAGGACAGCCGCGTAGTGATCGCTCGATTGCACACCGCCGAACCCGGTGAAGGTGTTGTTCAGGCCATATTGCAGCGTGCCTTGCAGCAGGCGCGTCTGCTCGTCAACGAAATTGTTGCGGGTTTCACCGGCGGTGACGCTGAAACGTGACGTGCCAGGACGCAGCAACTGACTGACCGAGGCATAGGGCACGATAAAGTTTTGTTCGGTACCGTCCGCCTCGGCCACGCTCACGTTGAGATCGCCCCCATAGCCGGTGGAGTACAGGTCGTCAATGACGAAGGCGCCGGGGGCGACCGTGGTTTCCAGCAGCACGTTGCCGGCCTGGCGAATGGTGACGCGCGCATTGGTGCGGGCGATGCCACGAATAACCGGCGCATACCCGCGCATGGAGTCGGGCAACATGCGGTCATCACTGGCCAATTGCACGCCGCGATAAGACAAGGTGTCGAAGATCTCGCCGCTGGTGTTGGACTCACCCACAGTCAGCTGGCTTTTCAGCGCAGTGATATCGCGTTGCGCGTAGCTGTCCAACGCCTGGTACTGGCTACCGTTGCGCGATTGCCAGCCCACCGAGGCATTGTGACGCAAGCGCCAATCGCCAAGGTTGAGGCCGGCATTGAGCCCCAGGAAGGCCGAGTCATTGTTGCCACTGCGGGTGCGGTTGCGATTGGCATTGAAGTTGTAACTGAGCAGGCCTGCGGTGACGCCACGGTCCCACAGCTCAGGGCTGACATAACCCCGCGAATTTCGCTTCAAGGCCGCCTGGGGGATGCTGAGGTCGAGTGCCTGGTTCTCCGGGGAGAAGTTCGCACTGGCACCCTGGATCAAACTGCTCAACGCCGTGCAACCTGGACCGTCAAGCGCCTGGCGGGCTTCGGGCGACAATTTGGCGATGTTCACGCCCTGGCGCTCAAGCAAGCCATGGTCCATGCACACCACCGGCTTGCTGCCGTCGGGCTGGGCTTCGATACGAATGTCCTGGCGGCTGTTCAACTGGCCGTTGAGCACAACGTCCGCACGGTACTGCCCTGGGGTCACCGGGTTACCGGCCTGGTATTTGCCGAGGTCGAGATTGCGTGAGTCTTCCGGCAGGAATGCATCGTTGAACTGCACCTCTTGCGCCAGCGCGGCGTGTACACCCCAGGCGCCTGACGTGACGGCCAATACCTTGAGTATCAAGCGGGTGAGCGGATTCAGGGCGAAGCGAGGCGGCGCCCCCAGAGGCGGCCTGGAGCGGGAAGAGGTCTGCATAAATGACTCGCGGGTAAAGACGTCAGGAATTGATCAGGGCTTGAGTGCTTTCCGAGTCGGGATCAGCGCGCCGTAATCGTTGATTGCGCTGAACTCCACCTGTGCGCCTGCGGCGGGTGGGGTTTTAAGAGTTGGCAGCGGGAATTGCCGGGTTTGACCCGGGCTCACCATGCCGTCCTCACTGCGCGCACGCTGACCGCCGGCCACCAGGTCCAGCTCGACCAGCGATACATGAAACGCCGACGGGTTGAACGCTTGCAGGGCCAGGCCCTGACCATCGCTGGCCGTAACCAGTTGCCATTGCACCTGTTCAATCGCTTCGCTGGCAGTACCTGCAAGGCCGGTCGGGCGATAGAACAATTTGATCCGCGAACGGAAGGCCATTTGCAGGGTGTTAAGGTCTGCCCCGGCCTCGGGCTTGGGCGGAATTTCCAGCACGTTGAGCCAGAACACCGACTCCTTGTCTTGGGGCAGCGCTGTCCCCGTGAATAGCACTCGCAGGCTTTGGCCCTTGGTCGGGTCGATACGCGCCACCGGAGGCGACAGCAGAAACGGCGCCTTGGAGCTGGTGGGGGTGGACTCCACACTGCCGGTGTCAATCCACGCTTGCATCAACGCGGGTTGAGTACCGTTGTTATTGAGTTTTACCGTGACTTCTTTCTGGTCCGCCGGGTAGATCACGCGGGTGCCGGTGATCACTACACCCGCCAGCGCCTGGGAACACCCAAGTGCCACAAGACTTGCCAGAAGCATTTGTTTAAATGGAAGTATGCAAGGCATGACTTAGTCCCAATGCCGCCCCGAAAGCACGCCCTTTAAATACACAACAGGGCGTGCCTTCATTACTGGCGTCTTACTGATAATTGATGGAGTAAGTCACGTTGCTGATAACAGTGCCCGGCGTGGTCGCGGCCTGGGCGTAGTACTGAACAGAGTACGGCAGGTCTGCGCTGAGTGTGGTGGCATCGATGTCGATACGGCTGGTGGACGCCACTTGTGCGGTATCACCGGCCTTGATGGCCTTGCCATTGGATGCGTCGACCAATTGCAGTTGAACCTTGGTGGCACCGCCGCCCATGTTCTTCAAGTTGCCGCTGGCCGGGTCAACCGAGCCACCGGCTTCAAAGAATGCAGCCGCGGTTTTCAGCGCTGCCGAGCATTTGCTCAACTGAATGCTGAAACCGGTCTGGCCGGCCACCTGACCAGCCGAGGTCAACGAGGCAGTGGAAATGGTCGGCAGCGTGACGGTAGAGCCTGCCGAGCCGGGCTGCCCATTCACTGCAACCTGGCAGGTCTCGGCCTTCAGTTCACCGTTGAAATTGATGGTGCCATCCGAAGCCATGGCAGCGGAGGTGGCGGTGGCGGCGACCAGTGCAGCGAGGACGCGGGCTTTGTAATTCATGAGTAACTCCGAGAGAGCGATATACCAGGTAAGTGAAGAAGTTTCCGGTGCTGGATAACTTCTGTGTTGTTGCGCAGTGAAGTGTAGGGAGTCCGCGCAACACCCAATATAGGAGTGCTCCTAAAAACAACTAAGCCACTCAATATTTTCAACAATGAACGTCTGTTTCGCTCGGCAAAAACTTACGCACTTCAACTTATGTTATTTGTTTTTAGAGTCACTACTTCGTCTATAGGAGTGGTCCTAAAAACCAGGCTGTCGAGGCAAGACGCATTATTCAATAACCGGCCGCAGCCCAGTCTTGCGCCATAAGATTGAGTTGATCCGCAACCGCTACGGTTGGCCAGTTCACTTCATCGTGCAACAACGACTCGATCCCTTCGGCGCCGGCCGCAATCGCAGTCCAGCCTACCGTCTGTGCAGCCCCCTTTAGCCGATGCGCAGCCTGCAGGGCAACCGGGCGATCACGCAGGGCAACAGCGCTGAACAGACGGTTCAGATCCTGGCGCAGTGCTTCTTGCCGCCCTTCCCGCTCTTGCCCTGAGGCAGCATGCACCTGCGCCGCTGGTATCAGGACCTGATCGCACCACAGCTCGATCATTTGCTGCAATTTGTCCTGACGCACCGGCTTGCTCAGCACGCCGTCCAGGCCGGCCTCAAAACAGCGTTCAAGATAGTCATTACCTGTTACCTGCGACATCGCAATGATTGGGCAATGCCCGCGCTGTTGTTGGCGCTCCACGTCGCGCAAAGGGCCGCTCAGGTTGAACGCCTGATGCTCATCAATCAGTACCAGATCGACCCTGTGCTGATTGAAGAGCGCCAGCGCCTCGTCACCCTCGGCCGCCAGCCGTACGCCCAGGCCAAAACCTTGAAGCAATGCCTGTACTGCTTGCTGATCGGCATATTCACCTCCCGACACCAGCACCCATAATGAAACCTCCCTGGAAGCCGCATCAGGATCGGCTGCCCGCACAGGCGGCTCAAGCGGTCCGGCCCACTCGACGGGCAACCTCACGTCGACTTGAGTGCCGCTCCCCGGGACGCTGCTCAAGGTCAGCTGGCCGTGCATCAACTTCACCAAACGGCGACAGATCACCAGCCCCAAACCGGTGCCGCCGCTACGCTTGAACGACTGCCTGGCGCGAGCATAGGGCCGAAACAGCGCAGCTTGCGCCTGGTCGGACAACCCAATGCCGGTGTCGACCACGCGAATCAACGCCTGCGAAGTTACCCCCGGCTGTGCGTCGGGCAACAGCAGTTGCACCTCCACTCGGCCGTGCTCGGTGAACTTGATGGCGTTGGAGATCAGATTACCCAGCACCTGGGCCACCCGCTGGTCATCGAGCAGTGCTGAAGCGATTGGGCGCTGGCCAGTCAATGTCAACGTCAGGCCCTTTTCCTCGGCATAGCCTCGGTAATCATCCACCTGCTGTTGCAACAGTGACCACAAGTCCACCGGCTCAAGATTGAGCTGCAATTGCCCGGCCTCCATCTTGGAGATATCCAGCACATCGTCGACCAGGCGCAGCAAGGTATTGGCGCCGGTATTGGCCAGGTCCGTGAAGTGCCGCTGCTGTTCGTCCAGCGGGGTGTGCTCAAGCAGCTCGACCGCCGCCAGCACTGCATTCATGGGCGAGCGCACTTCATGGCTCATGACCGCGAGAAACATCGCTTTCTCGCGCTCACGCTGCACCGCGCGCCGCCGCTGCAACCGGCTTTGCCACACCAGCGTAATGAGCAACAGCACAATGGCCAGCAACAGCCACAACTCACCCGCGTAATGTTCGGCGATGGACCTGATGGTCGGGATATCCAGGTTCATGTCGGCAAACCAGGCATCGAAGATCGCCTTGCGCTCATCCCCGGTGATGGAGGCCAATGCCTTCTCCAGGATCGACAGCAGGATCGCATCGCTGTCGCGCACCGCCATGCTGACGCCGGTGTGCAGTTGCGGCACCACGCCGGATATCTGCAAGACGCCCTGGTACTGACGGGAAAGATACGGGATCAACAACCACTCCGAAGCGATAGCGGCGTCTGCCTTGCCGTCCTTGACCATCGCCATCATGTCGACCGCGTTCTGGGCGGCGATGAGCGTAACTCCTGGGGCCTCTTCGCGCAGGAATGCGCCATAGACTTCGCGTCCCAACATGACCAAGCGTTTGTGGGCAAGCTGTTCCAGGCCTGCCAGCGGCTGATCGCCAAAACGACTGACAAGAATCGTCGAGCTGGTGTTGTAAGGCAGGGTGTAAAGCATCCCACGATCCTGGGCCGGGTCGTCGGAACGCCGCCGTGTGGACAATATGTCCACCTCGCCGCTGATCAGCATATCCTTGCGCGCACTGCGCGTGGTGGTCAGCACCGGCTCGAAATGCAGACCGGTACGCAGGCTGATCAGCCTCAGGTATTTAGCCGACAGACCGCGCAATTGGCCGCCACTCATGTATTCGAAAGGCAGCAGGTCCTCGAACACACCCACACGCAGCACCGGATGAGCAGCTATCCAGTCCACCTCCGGCTGCGTCAATCCCATGGGTGGTGAACTGGCGTACACGCCCACCGACGCCGGAAGGCACATCAACGTCAGTACCAGCAGCAGGCGCCGCATCAGCGTGCCGTCCGCTGCGCACGCGTCGCCGGCAGTACGTCGAGCGCTGTATCGCCGCTCAACGCGGCCCACTGTTGCAACAACGGCTGCAAGGCTTGGGCGTGCACTGGCCCCCACTCTGCTTCGCTGTACAGCAGACGCTCCATGTACTCGGCGGCCTGCGCCAGTGCCGACCACTCCATGATCAATGCAGCCCCATGCAATCGATGCGCTACGTGCTGCGCCGATGCGCGGTCGCACAGGGCGACGGCTTTGACCAGGTTTGCCAGGTCACCGGCCATTTCACGGTTGATTGCGGCTTGATCCAGCAAAGGCGCCATCAAGCTGGTACTGGGGGCGGCCAGCTTGACCCCGCACCAGCGTTCAATGACTTCGCACAACTGCCCAAGGCGTATGGGCTTGCTCAAGGTCGCGTCCATGCCCGCCTCGATACAGCGTTGAAGATGACGGTCGCCGGTCAGGGCAGAGATCGCGATAATCGGGCTGCGTGTGCGCCCCAGTTGCATTTCCAGGGCGCGCAACCTGCGCACCAGGCCATAACCGTCTTCATCGGGCAAATCGCAGTCCATCAGCACCAGGTCGTATACGGTTTCCCTGAACAGCGGCCAGGCTTGCGCGGCGTCGGCAGCGATCACTGGCTGACAGCCAAATGCACTGATTTGCGCGCGTAATACCTCCTGGTTGGCGTAGGTATCTTCCACCACCAAAATCTGCAGGCCGCTCACGGTTGGCTGGGTTGAGGGGGCCGCTTGCGGCATCAAGACCGCTGGCTCCTCGCCGATGCTCACCGGTAAGCGGATAGCCACTGTCGTGCCTGAGCCCGGCTCGCTGGTCAGCGTCAACGTGCCCTGCATCAAACCCACCAACTGCCGACAAATCATCAGGCCCAACCCGGTGCCCCCCGTGCGCCGGGAGGATTCGCGGGCCTGGGCATAGGGGCGAAACAGGGCGGCCTGCACCGCGTCTGAAATGCCGACGCCACTGTCGCGCACCTCAATCTGCAATTGCGCAGTGCCGTGCACTGCAACCGCTAACGCCACAGTGATGTCGACACCGCCTGTGTCGGTAAACTTGATGGCATTGGAAAGCAGGTTATGAAAAATTTGCGTGAGCCGGGAGCTGTCGAGCAACAACAAGGGGAGCTGCGCCTGAATATGGCAGTTCAAGCTCAGGCGTTTTTCCCGCGCACGCAGTCGATGCAGGCCGACTACGCCTTGGACCAATGCCTCCATGTCGATTGCCTCGACGGCCAGCCGTGGCGGTTTGGCATGCGAGCCAGGCCTGTCCAGGACATCGTCCAGCAGGCGCCCCAGCGCGTTGGCCCCACTGTTGGCCAAATGGACCAAATGGCGCTGTTGCTGGTTGAGCCGGGTATGCCCGAGCAACTCCATCGCCGCCAGCACCGCGTTCATCGGTGAACGGATTTCATGCCCCATCACCGCCAGAAACATGGTTTTTTCCTGCTCGTTACGCACCGCCAGGCGCCGTTGACGCTGGCCTCGATACAGCAGTGCGCACAGGCTGACCAGCACGAGCGCGCCAAGGATCAACACATGCAAATAATGGGCGGCGATACTGGGCAGCGATGGAACATTCAGGTCCAGATCCTGGTACCAGCGCCCATACAGACCGTTGCGTTGCTCGACGGTGATGGAGGCGAACACCTTCTCCAGTATTGAATACAGCATGACCTGGTCTGTACGGGTCACCATGCTCACATCCAGCACTTGGCTGCCGAGCACACCGGATACTTCCAGAATGCCCTGGAACCGTTGATACAGATAAGGCATTAGAAAGATGGCTGACGCGATTGCCGCATCGGCACTGCCGTCTTCAACGCTGGTCAGTATCTCCAGGGCTGAAGCGCTTTTTTTGAAAGTGGCCTGAACTCCTTTACGCCGGAAAATTTGCTCGTAATACGCCACATTGTTGGGTATCGCGACGGTTTTACCTTGCAGTTGATCAAGATCGAAAGCGTCGGGGCTCTCAACCCGCGTCACAATGACAGGTGAGGTCGATTCGTAGGCAAGCGTTCGAAGCCCCTTGGTAGTGGGTTCAGACCTGAAGCGTAAATAAGACGACAGCAGGTCAACCTGGCCTTCAAGCAACATTTTCTCGCGCTCGGCCAGCGTTTTTCCGGGTACGAACGTGAACTGAAGGCCGGTCGCGGCCGTGACGAATTGCAAATACTCTATCGACCGCCCGCGCATGACTGCGTTGCTGATGTATTCGAAAGGCATCAGGTCTTCGACCACGCCGACCCGTAATACTGGATGCGTCTGGACCCAATCCTTTTGCTCTGCACTCAGCTCGACCGGACCGGCCCTTGCAGCAGGCACCATCATTATCAGCAAGCTACATAACGCCACGGCACACAGCCCCGTTTTCATGGTGTACCGATAATCTTGTTGAGCTTGAACAGCTCATTGTTCGACGTCACCCCAAGCTTGCGGAATGCCGAGGTTTTTTGCGTGCTGATGGTTTTGATGCTGCGATTGAATTTCTCGGCAATTTCACTCACGGTCATGCCTGCCAGATAACAGCGAATGACTTCCTGCTCGCGGCTCGTCAGTTCTGCCAGCGCCAGTGCATCGCGCTCCTCGTTGGTGCTTTCACGCGTCTCACCCGTGACCGTTTCCGCCAAGCGATAGGTCATGTCGGTGTTCAAATACACGGCGCCCGCTGCGACTTTGCGAATCGCTTTCACCAACTGGCTCATGTCTTCGCCCTTACCCACAAAACCACGGGCCCCCACGCGCATGGCCAGGCCCACTGTCGCCGGATCATGATGACTGGACAAGATCAGGATGTGGCAATTGGGAAATTTGACGCGTAACGCACGGATCAGTGATACACCGTCCAACTCATTGGGATTAAGAGAGAAATCCAGCAGTAGTAAATCTGCCGGTGCTGTAACAAGACCGGCAATCAAGTCGCGGCTTTTTTCATAAATGCCAACCACTTCAAAGTTCACCTCGGCTGCCAACGTACTGGCAAGGCCATGTCGAACGACTGCGTGGTCATCCAATAACGCAATGCGTATGGGTTTCATCGTGATCGTACCCTCTCGGCCCGGCGCGCGCCGCACCGTCGAAACACAGGGATAACTCATCGATACAACGTCTAACACGCACATGAGTATATGCAACAACCGCAAAATGACACGCGCACAGCAGATGAATTCGCACCGTTCAAATTCCTTCGATAATATGCCTGATCCTGAATAGCTCATTGTTCGACATCACCCCCAACTTGCGAAATGCGGCGGCTTTTTGCGAACTGATGGTTTTGATACTGCGGTTGAATTTCTCGGCGATCTCGGTGATGGTCATGCCGGCCAGGTAACATCGAATCACCTCCTGCTCGCGCGCAGAAAGGCTGACAAAGCGCAGGGCTTCATCCCTGCCCTTGGTCTCGCCGTCATAGCTCACGGCGGTGGCTTCTGCCACGCGATAGGCCATGTCCGGGCTCAAGTACACGGCGCCTGAGGCCACCAGCCGGACCGCGCAGATCAACTGCTCCATGTCTTCGCCCTTGCCCAGAAACCCGCGTGCGCCGACCCGTAACGCCAGGATTGCGGTCGCTGCGTCATGGTGCGTGGAAAAGATCAGAATCCGGCAGGCTGGAAACTTCACGCGCAGCGCGCGAATCAACGATATACCATCCAGTTCGCAGGGGCCCAGCACAAAATCCAGCAGCAATATCTCGGCCGGTGCTGTCGCCAGCCCGGTTATCAGGTCACGGCTACGGCTGTACACGCCGACCACTTCAAAATCCGGTTCCTGTACCAGTCGATTGACTAAACCATGTCGTACAATTGCATGATCATCCAGCAAAGCAATGTGTAAACGTTTCATAGATCAAGGAACACTCTTTATAACGAGCAAAAAGACGAGAACAGCAACTTTATTGACTGTTAATTGGTTCTCGACTTCTCAAGCGCAAGTTCGCCAGCCGAGCTGGCCACGCCTCAGCAGCAGGACATTCAAAAGTACTGAACAATTGAAAAATCAGACGATGCGAAACTTAATGCAATTGCATTAAAATGAATATCAGACTGCTCTTAAAAGCGTAGGGCTCACTCAGCCAGCGATGTACCGGGACTGCTCTGTTGAATCACAAAGTTGAGGAAAGCATCGATTTCCATTGGCCGCGCCAAGGCATAGCCTTGTCCGATCCGGCAGCCCAAACGGTGCAGCAACGGGATCGTTGATTCATCCTCGATCCCCTCCGCCACCAGGCTCAGGTTGAGCAGCCGCGCCCAGTTGACGATGCCGGCGATGACATTGCGCGACGAGGAATGCTGTTCGACACCCCGGACAAACGAACCATCGATTTTCATCTCGTCAAACGACAGGTTTGCCAGTAAGGCGAAGGTTGCCGCCCCGGTACCGAAATCGTCCATCGACACCTGGAAACCCTTGGCCCGAATCGCAGTTAACGAAGCCGACAGGTGCAGCTCATTGGGTTCGGGGACGTCTTCGGTCAGCTCAATCTTGAGCAGGTGATTGGGCAGCTCTGCCTGGCGCATTCTGGCCGCCAGGCGATCGGCGAAGTTGGGCGTACAAATCGTCTTGGCTGAAGCATTCACGGCGATGGGAATCTGGATGTTCGCGCGTTTGAGCGACAGCATGACCTTGATCGTCCACATCTCCACCAGGCTGAACAACAGCAAATCCAGGCCCAGGCGGTTGACCAAAGGCATCAGTACCGAAGGCGGTACTTCACCAAAGCGTGGGTGCTTCCAGCGCACCAACGCTTCGGCCCCCACAATGCGTCGGCTGAGCAATTCGAACTGCGGTTGAAACACAAAGCGCAGCCCGTCGCCGGTCGTCAGCGCATGGATCACCTCATCTTCGGCCAGGGCGTCGAAGGTGTTTTTGCGTAGCGAGGGGTCGGGTTGCACGCGGGTCAGTACCGTGGCGCGCAATGCATCGCCCAGGTCCAGGGTGCCGCCTTCGCGCACGATCTCGACGAAAATGCCCGCCGCCCTCGCCAAACGGGCATGGGACTCCAGGGCGCTGACGGCGACTCCACCCATGTACTTGACCCACAGCGGCTTGGCCGACCTTTCACGTGCAGACGTACGTGCACCGTCAGCGGCCCCACCCGGCGCGCCCAGCGTGGTTTCGCCCATCCAGAAAATGCCTGGAAACTGGGCCAGTTTGCCTGACTCGTGACGGGCCTTGAGCAAGCTCGGCAACATCAAGCCATCGCCGCATTCAGGGCGAATTTCACACACGATGACATCGACCGGATAATCCTCCAGCCACGCCTGCAGCGCGTCCAGGGATTCGACGTTGGCCAGGGGCAGAACGCCCATGCCGCTCAAGGCGGATGCAAGCCGATGTGCGCACGCCGCATCGGATGCCAGCGTAATTACACGTAACGCGCTGAACTCGTTGGGCACGGCGACATTTAGGATCATGACAAGGAATTTCCCGAGACTATTTCTTCAGGGAAAAAGCTTATCAGCGCCAAAAAAGAAACAAATAGGACTGGGACTAAAATCCAGCGCGGCATATGCGCGTGTGCCGCCAGAGCTTCCAGACTCAAGGCTTGCTTGAAGTTTTTCCTGAACCAGGAAAACGTCTTCACCATGCGCTGACGCAGCGTGCCGTCGCCGACGATATACTATCGATAAGGCGGCGCGTTCGCTGTCGTGATGATGTGATCAAGCGCGGGAGGGTAATGAAGTGTTTAAACAGAGGATGCTCAACGACCATGACTGAATTGCCCCCCGCTGCCCCACACTGGCTGATCCGCCAAGCCACCCCCGACGATGTGCATGCCTTGGTCGCATTGGATGCCTACGCAACCGAACATGCCAGTCGTCGCGTGTTTATCTATGACGCCATGGTTCGCCAGCAATGCCTGGTAGCCGCCGACGCCAACCTGTGCGCCGGCTACCTGGTGCTCACCCACGATTTTTTCAACCATGGGTTTATTGCGCTGGTGGTGGTTTCACCGCTGTACCAGCGCCAGGGCGTCGCCCTTCGTCTGCTGGCAGCGGCCGAAGCAGCCTGCAAGACGCCCAAGCTGTTCGCGTCGACCAATGCCTCCAACAGAGCGTCACAGGCCCTGCTGATGAAAGCTGGCTTTATTCCCAGCGGACAGATCGAGAATCTGGATGAAGATGACCCTGAACACATTTACGTCAAATTCGTCCATTGATCCCGCTCAGGCCCAGGCAATCAGCCGCGCGGCCAAGTAAAGGCCCAGCCCAAACACCCCATGGTTGATCACACTGCGCAGGCAATTCTTGCCTGGCGCGGCTGTTTTGGAGGATGCAAACCCGGCCCCCATCGCAGGCTGTATCAGCAACAGCGGGACGGCCACTGTCACCACACCCAGTATCAGTGCCGGCAAAATGGTGGGGGCCTGCAGCCAGGCAATCCCTTCAACCCACACCAGCGTGATCGCAAAAACAACGCCGGTGACGTAATGCGCGACCCAGCCCAGGGCCACTTCACCTCGAACGGATGACGCCTGCCCGATGCTGGCGTGAACAAACCGCCCTTGGCACGCATGACCGACCCAACGCCCCACAAACGCGAAATTCAGCGTTGGAACCCCAAGAGCCTTCATCAACAGCATCCACATATCCATCACGGCGGTAGCTCCCGCCCCTAACAACACAACCTGTGCGACCACTTCCAGCGCTGCCATATCTACCTCTTATTCATGGACCCATCGAACGTGCGCAGGCATCATAGAAGTTGAAGTCAACTTCAAGTCAATGGGTTACCAATGGATATCGCAGAGGTCGTCAAGCGCACGGGAGTCCCTGCCCATACCTTGCGTTTTTATGAGAAGAAAGGCTTGATCACCTCGATCAGCCCGGCCGGTATTCGCCGCCAGTTTCCAGCGGCGGTGATTGAGCAGTTAGCGCTGATTGCACTTGGGCAGGCGGGTGGACTTTCGCTGGATGAAATACAGGCCATGCTATCGCCAAACGGCCAGGCTGATGTGGACAGAGCGGTGCTGCTGGCCAAGGCCGACGAGATTGATACGACGGTCAGGCAACTGCGCGCCATGAGCCGTGGCTTGCGGCACGCGGCAGCCTGCCCTGCGCCTGATCACGCGCAATGCCCGAACTTTCGTCGGCTGCTCAAAATCGCTGCCGCGGGGGTCTTTAAACGCGACAGCGCCCACCGCCCCGCCGGTGTTCGCCCTGCACACTCAAACGTTGAGGCCGTATGATTCGCGACTTTCGAAACGCTGATGTAGAACCTGTGCTGGACATTTGGTTGCAAGCGTCAATCCTGGCCCACCACTTCATTGCCCCTGAGTTCTGGCATGAACAATTGGGCGCCATGCGCGAGATCTACCTACCAAGCGCCGTGACACGCGTGTTTGAGGTTGATGGACAAGTCCGGGGGTTCAGTTGCGTATATGAAAACACCTTGGCGGCGCTATTTGTCTCACCTGCTCATCAGGGCCGCGGCGTAGGCACGCAGTTACTGGAAGATGCCATGGGCTCTAGAGCCGCTCTTCAACTGAGCGTGTATTCGCAGAATGTTGCCAGCCTTCATTTCTACCAGATGCACGGATTTATTTTCCTCAGCGAACAACGGGACGAACACACGGGTCACCTTGAAAAGGTAATGCGCTGGGCATCTGATAGCTCGCCTAACGCACGGCCCTACCCCCGGTGATCCGGCAAACAGCGGCCTT
This sequence comes from Pseudomonas sp. GL93, assembly GCF_003408955.1. Lineage (NCBI taxonomy): Bacteria > Pseudomonadati > Pseudomonadota > Gammaproteobacteria > Pseudomonadales > Pseudomonadaceae > Pseudomonas > Pseudomonas sp. GL93. The sequence continues at coordinate 8,636 of NZ_NKRF01000113.1, read as the reverse complement.
GCCGGGGCCCCTACGCAGGAACCTTCTCTTGAATGTGCAATCTGTGGTTCACCCTTTGAACCGATTGTGAGACCCCGCGCATGCTTCTGAAAAAAGCCGTCCTCTGCCTGGCACTGCTAAGTGCCGGCTTCATCGCAGGCTATGCGGCAAAACCCACCCCGCAGCTGCAAGTCACCGCTGGCCAATTGATGGAGTGCGGTGAACTCATGATCCCGACGCTTGGGATGTGAGTCGCCAACCTCCAGGTACAAGCCGTTTTCAGCCATTCGAAATCATGTCCGCAGGATGCACGTTGAACCCATTGCGCCCCGCCGCCTTCGCGCCGTAAAGCGCCGCATCTGCGGCCTCCACCAGCCCCAACACCGGCTCCAGCCGTGAGCCCATGCCCGTCGCAACACCGATACTCACACTCACGCGCCCGAAGGGGCTGCCTGGATGTGTGATGTTCTCCTGCTGCAGACGCGAAAGAATGCGTTGCGCGACCACCACAGCGCCTGCGCTGTCAGTCGCGGGCAGGATGATCGCCATTTCTTCTCCGCCATAGCGCGTCACCAGGTCCGACGGCCGCCGCACGCACGTTTCCAATAACGTGCTGACCGCCTGCAAGCAAGCATCTCCCGCGACGTGACCAAAGGCATCATTGAAGCGTTTGAAATGGTCGATATCGAGCATCAGCAATGCCAGCGACGTACCCTCGCGCTGCGCCCGACGCGCTTCAACGGCCAGCGTTTCGTCAAAACAGCGGCGGTTGGCGAGTCCGGTCAGCGCGTCCTTTTTCGCTAATAGCGCCAATTGCCGATTGGAGTCGAGCAACTGTTGCTGGGCGACACGCAACCCCTCTTCGGCCGCTGTTCGCCTGCGGATATCCAGGATCAGAAACCAGCCGATCAACCCCGTCAGCCCCAAAAGCCCCGCCACCACAACCGCTGACAGTGCCGCCTCGATGCGCCACGCCGCGAGGGCTTCGTGCTTGCCCAACGCGACGGTGGTGATCAGCGGCAGGGTTTCGCTTTTGCGAAAGGCATAGAGCCGCTCTACCCCGTCCAGGCTGGAGGTATAGGCCGCAGTGCCCACAGGCTGGTCGACGAGGTACTTGGAATAAATAGGCGAGGTGGAAAAGTTGCGGCCCATGTCCTGCTCGCGGAAGGGGTAACGCACCAGCAACGTGCCGTCGGCGTAGGACAGGCCGATGGCGCCCTCCTGGCCTACATCGAGCTTGCCGAATACCCGCAGAAAGTTTTCCACCCCCAGGGTCACAGCGACCACGCCAGCGAAGTTGCCGGCCGCGTCGTTGAAACGGCGGCTGATGGTCACCACCCATTCATGGTTGGCGCGGCTTTGAATCGGCGGGCCAATAAAAGGTTCAGCGCTCGGATCGCCGCGATGGTGGATGAAATAGGCCCGATCACTGCTATTGGCGCCCTCCGGAATCGCACGATTGGAAGACAGCAGCCACCGGCCCTGATGATCATAAATGGTGATGCCGCTGAGCTGCGGCATCAGCGGCTGTTGTCGGTTGATCAGCGTACTGATGCGCTGGATTTGCACCGGGCCACTGCCTTCGGTTTCCAGGCGCTCAACCAACCCCAGCAACAGCAACGAGCTTTGCCGCACGATGCCTTCGGTATAGGTGTTAAGGGCCTGGGTCAGGTTCAAGCCATGCACGTCCACTTCCGCCAGCGCACGGTCGCGGGAAGACAGGACTTTCCAAATCGTCAGCGAAGTCAGGGAACAGCCGATCACCAACAGCAAGAGCATCACAAGACGGGTATCACGCTTCACGTCAGCACCTTAAGGAAGCCCGGTTTCCATTCCAGCCATCATTCGAACGTCGGTACTCACAGGGGCAACCGGTTCCAGAGTGCCAGCATACAAGCAGTCTGTGCGGGCTGCAGCAACAGAGTGTGCGGTTAACCCCTGCCGGCGGAGCAGCATCAGGCGGGGCGCAACGCCATACGAACAGCGAAGTTGTCTAGTTGGCCCATTACCGTTCATCCCCGTTTTTGAAAACTTTCAATCGTCCTCGCGGCCAGCAATACACGCCTGACCGAACCGACCGGCTGGGCGTGCAGGGTATTCGGATTTTCGATTGTACTGATGTTGGCGCTTAAACGGGTGCTGGCGGTGCTGAGGTAGCTAAGTGGGAGCGCGGGATTTACGGTTATGTCGGCGGCAAGCCCTAATGCCACTGTGCCAAGCGAACGCAATGCTCAAAGCAAAGAAGATCCAATGTGGAAGCTGGCTTGCTGCGAAAGCGGTCGTGCAGTAACAAATGCGGAGACTGACACACCGCCTTCGCGGGCAAGCCCGCTCCCACATTTTGAGCGCATTGGCCTGCTCGATCAGGCATCGAGCACAGCCCGGATTTTTCGGGGCAACTCAGCAGGCTGATACGGCTTGGAAATCAGCTCAAACTCATGCACCTCTATGTCCGCGCGGGCCAGCGAATCTTTCGCATAGCCGGTGGTCAGCAGTACCCTGATGTGCGGATACAAGCGCGACACCTCCCGCGCCAACGCCGCGCCATTCATTGCGCCGGGCATGATCAAGTCACTGAACACCAAGTCATACGTCGCCTGCCTGAGCATGCCCAATGCCTCGGCGGCATTGAGGGCGATGTCCGTGTGGTAACCGTAGTCAGACAGAATGACCTGCGCCAACTCAGCCACCTCGGGCCGGTCCTCCACAATCAGGATGCGCTCGTTACCTTGGGGTGAGGTCGCCTCAGGTGCCTGCTCGACCCACAGCTGGCTGTCATCGGCCGGAAAGTACAAGCGAATTGTCGTACCGATGCCCGGGTCTGAATGAATCCGCGCTGTGCCGCCCGATTGCTTGACGAAGCCGTACACCATCGACAACCCCAGGCCCGAGCCCTGGCCTTCTTCCTTGGTGGTGAAGAACGGCTGCATGACTTTGTCCTGAATTCCTGCGTCGATGCCGTTGCCGTTATCCGAGACCGAAATGCTCACGTAACGGCCCTCGACCAAGCCATCACGCTCGGCATCTGCATCGCCCGGCACCTGGACATTGCAGGTCTTGACGGTCACCGCCGGGTCAGCACGCCCGTGCAAAGCATCCTGGGCGTTCGACAACAGATGCTGCACCGCCAGCTCCGCCTGGACCGGGTCGATGCGGCAGTTCCACAGATCTTCGGCAAGTTCTACATGCAACTCGACGCCCTGCAGCGCATGCGCCATGAATTCGGGGCGGCTGAGCAAGCTATTCAAGTTGATCACCCGACTGTCGAGCCGTTGCTTGCGCGAAAACGCCAGCAACTGCTGAGTCAGGTTTTGCGCTTTTTCCCCCGCCGCCCTGGCACGGTTGGCGCTGTTGACGATGCGCTGCAGATCGCTGCCGGGGCGCTTGGCGCTCTGCTGGATCAAGTCGAGATAACCCATCATCACTTGCAGCAGGTTATTGAAGTCATGGGCGATGCCACCGGTCAGTTGCCCCAGCGCTTCCAGGTCTTGTGCACGACGCACGCGCTGTTCAGCGTCATGACGCCGGCTCACGTCCAGCTGCGAGGCGAAAAAATACACCAGTTGCCCACGTTCGTTGAACAACGGCGAAATGAACAGCTCGTTCCAGAAGGTCGAGCCGTCCTTGCGGTAATTGAGCACCTCCACACAGGCCTCATGGTGCTGCTCAACCGCGCGCTGCACCTGGTGCAGCGCGTTTTTGTCGGTTTGAGGCCCCTGCAAGAACCTGCAATTACGTCCGATCACTTCGTCCAGTTCAAAGCCTGTCAGGGTCAGGAACGCCTGGTTGGCAAAGATGATCGGGTTATCAGGCCCGGCGGGGTCGGTCACGATCATTGCACTGTGGCTGGCTTGCATGGCCGCAAAGAACAGGTCTTTGCGGCAGGCAGACAGCATTGCCAATTCCATACCGTCGACTACAGGCTTCTTCTTTGTCGCCAAGGTTCACCTCCAGATACGTGGTACGTGTTCCATGGACCGTGAAAACGCTGCGCGGTGCCATCTACCACCTAAAGGGCGCGGCGCCTTACGGTGGGCGCCGCGCGACAGTACAGCCTTGGATCATGGCTCAGGTTTTGGCTGCAGCCCCCTGCCCAGGTCAGCGCCGGTCGTGGGGTCGTTGGTGGGGTCCGAGAGCGTGCGGATTTTCATCATGCTTTGCGCCCCGGATCGTCTTCGGCCAAGGCTTGGGTGAAGTAACGGAACGCGATTGAAGTCGCTTGTTATGTAGAAACATGAACAAATCTCCTCCGGCTTACGGAAAAAGACGGCCAAGCATCGCGCGGCAACTTCGCCAACGACTGTGAAAACGCCTCGGAAGCATTCAACAACGAGCTAACCTTCAGCATAGGTTTCACGTAAAGGCTTTCGACGCTAAGTTCTGGACGACCCTCCTTACAAAACCATTACTTTGCCAGTATTTACGCCCAGTCATTGTGAGCTAGCCTTATCGCGCTGAGTCCTTTATGCGGTGAACTCATGGATACGTTAACGAAAGCCGAAATCGAAACGGCCCTTTCCGCTCGCCTCCCCAAGTGCGCGGTCAAGTGCTCGCTCAACGCGGACGGCAGCCTTTCAGTCACCGTAACGGCGCACGGTATGGATCAATTCACCGTCGCCAACATCAACCGCGCCCACTATCACGGTGTCTCGGGGATCAACCGGCTTGTGCGCGAAATACGTGAGGAAATGGTCATGGCCAGGCAGTCTTTCTGGCGGTCGTCGGTGGGGTAAATGACATGTCGGACTCTACTGACGCAACGCTTCAACCGGTCAACATTGGATACTTGCAGGACACGCTGTTCGGTGTAAACACGCTCGCCAGCAAGTGCCTGGGGCGGCTTGTGCGCACTGCGCCCGGCGTGCAGTTGCGGCTCGCGCCGCCATGGCCGGGGCAATTGCTGAAGGCTCACAGGATTACCTTTGTATGGGACGGTCAGGCCTATCGTGGCGTGGTCCAGCAGGCTGAATCCTTGACCAACGGCGACTTGCTGCTGGACATCGAACCGCAGCCGTAAAAGCGCGCACTTGGCAGCATTAGGCGCGTTCACCCGCTATCGCCCGCCGGTGAAAATGCGGCAGCCATTTCAACGCATGAAGAGACGCGGCCAACTGTACTTGCTCACGGGAGCCCATGAAGCGTTCCTTGCGACTGAACACACTCAGTGCGCCCCCGTTTCGATAGGCCCAGGCGAAACAAACGGTGCCTGGGGGAATGCCATCAATTCCATCCGGCCCCAGCAGGCCCGTGGTCGCTACCGCTACATCCGCAGGGCTGTCGCGCAGCGCGCCGTGAGCCATTTCCTGGGCGACCTCACAGCTGGTGAGATTGAACGTTTCGATGGTGTAAGGGCGCACGTTCAATAGCCGCTGTTTCGCTTCTGGCGAATACACCACGTACCCGCTTTCGATCCACGAACCACTGCCGTCGACCTGCGAAAGCAAGGTGATGATCTTGCCTGCGGTACACGACTCGGCCGTCGTGATGACCAACTGATGGTGCTTGAGGTATTCAACGATAGAAGCAGCGACCGACATGCTGAGTGCTCCTGCGCAGAGGGGTTTTGCTGATCGAATTTTGTCAAAAAAAATCGATTTGTAAAAAAGAATTTCGAAATTCTGCCGAGGTCTACAGAGGAACATCCCCCAGGAGACAGCATCATGAAGTTCGCGAAATTCTGCCAAAAACTCTCCAACCAGGCGGGCAGCTCAACAACCTTTCTGACGGCCGTCTCCCTGATTGCTGTCTGGGCGCTCACCGGGCCTTACTTTCATTACAACGACACTTGGCAGTTAATCATCAATACCTCCACCACCATCATCACCTTCCTGATGGTGTTCCTGATCCAGAATACCCAGAACCGCGACAACGATATTCTTCATCTGAAACTGGACGAGCTGATTCGTGCCACCAAAGAAGCTCACAATGCGGCGTTGAGCCTGGATAAACTCGGGGCGCACGACCTGCAAAAATTGCGTGAGCAATACAGCAAGTTGGGGCAGCCTAACGCGGTCGATGACATCGGGCGGGAAGCGGATTCTTCCAGTTCTTCTAACGGTCCGGTTTGAGGCCTACGCCGGTCAGTGTGCCTTGCACAACGCCGTAGTGATCGATGGTAACCACGATGCGAAGCGAGCCGCTCTTGATCTGCTTTTGATCTCAGGCGCCCCGTTAAACCACGCTGGCCGAACGCAGGCTTGAATTCGTGGGTAACCCGGCAGGACGCCGGGTTAGCCGCCCCGCGCCATGGATGGCGCGTGGCGGCGGCCCACGGATTCAAGACTGTGTTCGGGCACACCGAGCCTAGGCGAGGTGCCGAGTGGTGGGGCAAGAGCGTTTTGCTTACTTTTGCGCTTTTCAAAAGTGAGCCGCCGTAAGGGCGGACCCCTAAGTGGCCGTTACCTAAATAACGGATATGTACTCAATCTGGTCCCACATCCCGGTCGGCTATCAGGCCGCCTTCGCGAGCAAGCCCGCTCCCACAGTTTGATCGCAGGGCGTCAGGTAGATAGGTGTCGACTGTCAGGCAGTCATCGCAGGCAAGCCAGCTCCCACAATTTGATCGCGGGGCGTCAGGTAGGTGTCGGCTATCAGGCCGCTTTCGCGAGCAAGCCCGCTCCCACAGTTTGATCGTGGGGCGTCAGGTAGATAGGGGCCGTCTGTGAGGCCGTCATCGCAGGCAAGCCAGCTCCCACATGAGTGAGTGTTCAACTCAAAGCATTTTGAACGGCCCGTACGCTCGTCTCTCCAACGAGAACAGGATCAAACCTGGCGCAGATTACCGGCAACAGGAGGCAGCCGACCATGACTGACACCCCACCCCACCGAGTGACCCAATCCCTAGCCGCAGCAGTGACACTGGCCCTGCTCAGCGCCTGCGCTGGCAACAACTCACCTTCGAATGTCGAGGCACCTGGGAAACCGACAACGCCTTCGACCCGAACGCTGGAGGCCGGCGCCGCCCTGCTGCAATCACGCCCACCGATTGACGCACTGAACGCCTACCTGGACGGCTTTCACTTCTACAACGGCCATCCCGATGTGCAAATGGAAGCGCATCACTACTGCGCAATCCTCAACGAGGAGGTCATCCAGTGTGTGATCTACGACGGTAACCGCAAGGATGCCAAGTTGATGGGCGTGGAGTACATCATCAGCGAGGCGCAGTTCAACACGCTGCCCGCGTCTGAAAAGGCGCTGTGGCACAGCCATGTGCATGAAGTGAAGTCAGGGCAACTGGTCGCTCCGGGAATTCCTGAGGTGGCGGAACATGCGCTGATGGAGAAGCTGGTGCACACCTACGGCAAGACCTGGCACACCTGGCATACCGATCTGGATAAACGCCTGCCTTTAGGCGTGCCTCAGCTGATGATGGGGTTTACCGCAGACGGCCAGGCTGACCCGCGTATGGTCGCCGAACGAGATAAACGACTGGGCATCGACAGTGCCGACAAGAAAAAGACGCGCGCCGATATCCCCGCGCCGCCCATCGCCCCCGGCGCGGACGCGTGGCGCCAGGGCAAGGTTATCCAGATCGCCGACCCAACACTGAAGGTTCATCAACACTGACACCGCCATTCAATCATTTGGATTGAACGCTCATGTGCGTGCCTTTCTCTACCCAAGACCAGCCACAGATGGCCCAGCCCTGTGCCGTCGCCTACTCAACCAATGAACACGGGGGCAACAGCCCCTTTACATGAGGTAACCCAGCATGTCTTACGACTACCAAGGTATTGCCAGTGTCATCACTGCCTCGCGCCATCTTGGAACACCCTCAGATGAACGCCTTAACGAATCAAAAAACATCCAAATGACCAGCAGCGGTAAACCGACCATCGCGCGCTTGGACTTTGACACGCCAATGGATTGGCCCGGCAATCCCAACTTTATCACCGTCAATTTGCCCGACGGCTCTTCCGTCAGCGGTGTCATCGCCGAGCTGGAACGCCCAGCGAATGGGCCGGGATGGGTCACCTTTACGGTAGATGATTAGGCCTCATCCACCCCTGCGCCCAGTCATCGAATTGTCGGACAACTTATTTGAATTTTTTTTGACGTCAAATATCTGTAGCTCATGAGTATCAAGGAGGCCTCATGAAACACAACGACCTATTCACTATCGAGTATCAGCTGCATGGCGAGCCTAAGTCCTTCATCGTGCGCGCACCGCGCATGGACAATGCCGAGGCTTGGCATTGGGCCAGTTGTGACGCTGGTGTGGCGGTCATCCCAAAATTTGGGCAACACACGTTCAAGCGTGTGTCCAAACCCATGGCGGAAAAATACGGCATTACCCAGGTACGCTGGAGTAGCGCGGCACAGATTCAATGGGCGGAGGGCCTCAGAGGATGAACAGCCAGACTCTTGGTTACACAACTACAAACAGGCGGGACGACGAGGTCACGCGAAATGCCGAGATGTTCTTCGAAGCGGATCGATTGGACGCGCTGGCGTACGAGATCATTGAGTCCTACAGCGGCGATGCGCAGACGTGGTCGCGCTTTACCGAGGCGAAGAAACGTGCGGATGCGCAGCGTACAGTGGCCTATCGGGAGTGGATGCGCATTCATCGTTCCAAGCGAAAATAACGGCAGCCGGCCCGCATCGACCTGACACCCCACGATTCAAATGTGGGAGCTGGCTTGCCTGCGATA
>NZ_NKRF01000006.1:0-42183 GCF_003408955.1 Pseudomonas sp. GL93 | reverse complement strand
CGCTGTAAGAGCGGAACCATAAGTGGCCGTTACCGCAGCAATGGATATGTACGCAGACAAACCGTTATCGCAGGCAAGCCAGCTCCCACATTTGAATCGGTGCACACCCGTCAAGACACCACCTCCCCAACGCCAACAACTTCCAACCACCACCTGGCCACCCCCAAAACATTCGGCGCCTTGAGCAACGTAAAGTGATTCCCCGCGCCATACCAAACCTCCAACGCCCCCCCCTGCCCTCGCCACCCCTCGATCATCACCCCCTGCTCACGCTGGTTCCCCGCCGCATCCAACGCCGGGTCCTGCGCCAAGACCAGGCGCACCACCCCGTCATACCGCCCTTGCGGCTGATACACCGTGCGCAACGCCGCCGCGTAAGTGCGCGCCGGCCCATCCATCGCCTCCACCGCCGCACGCGCCGGCAACAACCCCACACTCACCATCCCCCCATGCAACGCTTGTCGCTGCGCCACCTCATCGCGCCCGGCAAAGTCCGCAGGATCAATCCCCAGCGACTTCCCAGCCGCCAACTGCATCGCCTCGATCAACCGCAACAACGCCGCCGTCGAGGTATAAGGCTTGCCCGCACGCCCCGGCGAATCGCTGTCGATCACGGTCAAAGAGCCCACCTCACGCCCCATCGCCTGTAAACGCAGCGCCATTTCCAGCGCCACCCAGCCGCCGAACGAATGCCCGACCAGATGCACCAGCCCCTCGGGGCATTCCTGTTCCAGCGCCGCCAGGTAACACTGGGCCGCTGCTTCCACCTGGCTATGGGGCACCGCCTCGCCATCCAGCCCTCGCGGCTGCAAGCCATACAGCGGCCAGTCGCGCCCCAGCGCTTCGCTCAAACCTACAAAGCCGGTGACGCTGTCTCCCGCGCCTGGCACGCAGAACACCGGCGCATAACCGGCGCGCCCGCTCTGGATACGCAGCAAGGGTGAGTGCGCCGCGCAACTCACCGGGGTGCTCGCCGCCAGCGCTTGGCTCATGGCCTGGCCAAGGCTCTGGATATGCGGTGCCTGCATCATGCTCTGGTGATCCCCCGGGACCTGCACCTGGCGCAGTTGCCCAGGCGCCAGGGCGGTGTCCCACCCCAGCGCGGCACTGCGGCGCGACAGTTCGGTGGGCCGCTGCTCGGCGCTGAACAGGTGCACCGGGATCGGCAGCGGGAACAGGCTGTAGTGGGCTAACGCATGCCCATGGCCGACTTCCCGTTGCAAAAAGCTCAACAGGTCGGCGTCCGACGCCGCTGCCATTTGCGCGTATAGCAAACCTTGATCGCGACAGCGTTGCAGCAGAGCCGCAATGTCCAGCTGTCCAAGGCCTGCCTCCAGTTGTTCCAGGCTCGCCAGCTCATCCACACCTCCCTGTGCCTTCCAATAGGCCGTGCACTGCAACAACAAATGCCGCTTGAGGGCGTCCGGCCCGCTCCAGCGGGCCTTGCCCTGGTCGGTCATGCGCGGCACGTAGCTGTCGATCAAGCCGAGAAACGCCACGGCCTCATCCTGCCCCAGCAACTGCATGGCAACTTCATAGGCCAGCACACCACCAAAGGACCACCCCGCCAGCCGGTAAGGGCCGTGGGGCTGGATCTGGCGAATCAGCCCGACCATGCGCGCGGCCAAGCCTTCCATGCTGTCCAGATGCGCCTCACCCAGCGCCAGGCCCGGCAGGCCATAAATCGGGTAATCGCCAGGCAGGTGCTGGCCCAGCGCCGGGAAGTACACGTCCATGCCACTGAACTCATGCACCAGGAATAACGGTGCCTGCGCCCCACGGCTGCGCACTGTGATCACCGCCGTCTCAGGCAGCACGTCGTCACCGCGCAGGCGCAGCAGCGCAGCGACCGAGGCCACGCTGGCATGCTCGAACAGCTCGGCCAACGACACCGGCAACCCGGCCTCGTCCAGCCGATTGACCAGGCGAATCGCCAACAAGGAATGCCCGCCCAGTTCGAAGAAACTGTCATGGCGCCCCACCTGCTCAAGCTTCAGCACCTCGGCCCACAGCTGGGCCAAGGTCTGTTCCAGTGCATCGACCGGAGCTTCAAATGTGCCGCTGGTCGAAGCGTCCCACGTCGGTACCGGCAAGGCTCTGCGATCGACCTTGCCATTGGCCGTCAACGGCAGTTGCTCCAGTGCCACAAAGGCCGAGGGCACCATGTAGGCCGGCAAGTGCGCCTGCAGATAAGCACGCACCGGCTCGATGCCGACCGGCTCGCCCGTCCAGGTGAAGTAGGCCACCAGGCGTTTGTCCCCCGGCACGTCTTCGCGGGCCAGCACCACCCCTTCGCGGATGGCGTCGCACGCAGCCAAGCGTGCTTGGATCTCACCCAACTCAATGCGAAAGCCGCGGATCTTCACTTGGTCGTCATTACGCCCGATGCACTCCAGCAGGCCGTCTGCGGTCCAGCGTCCGAGGTCGCCGGTGCGGTACAGCAAGGCGCCTGGGTTGAACGGGTTCTGCACGAACTTTTCCGCCGTCAACTCAGGGCGGTTCAGGTAGCCCTGGGCGACACCGTCACCGCCGATGCAGATTTCGCCGCTCACCCCCAGGGGCAGCAGGTGCAACTGCGCATCCAGCACGTAGATCTGCGTGTTGGAAATGGGTCGCCCTACCGGCACGCTGTCGGCGTCAGCGGCAATGGTGCGCACTTCATGGGTGGTGGCGTAGGTGGTGGTTTCGGTCGGCCCGTAGCAATGCACCAGGCGCAGCCCCGGTGCCAATGCCAGCAGGTTGCGGAACGCCGCCGGGTCGGCACGCTCGCCGCCGCACAGCAAAATACGCAAGCCGGCCAGGGCCTGGGGAATCAGTTGCACATACTGGTTGAACAGCGCCGTGGTAACGAACAGCACCGTCACGCCCTTAAGTGCCGCGCCGAACGCCAGCGGGTCGAGCAAGGTGGCGTGGTCAATCACCTGCACCTGACCGCCGTTGAGCAACGGCCCCCAGACGTCCATGGTGCTGGCATCGAAGGCCGGGTTCGAGGCGAAGGCCACGCGGTCATTGGGATTGAAATCGGCGTAGCCGTTGTTGAGCACCAGGCGCGTGATGCCACGGTGAGGCACCAATACGCCTTTGGGCATACCGGTGGAGCCGGAGGTGTACATGATGTACGCCACGCTCTGCGAGGATTGCGGCAGGCCCGGGTTGTGGTCGGGGTGTGAGTCAAGGGCCAGGGTGTCCAGGTCCAGGCGCTGCGTCGCGCTCTCCACGCTGCAGTCGCTGCCGGTTAACAGCCAGGCCGCGCCGCTGTCTCGCAGCATGAAGCCCTGGCGTTCGGCCGGCGCGCTGATGTCCAGAGGCACATAGGCGACGGCGCATTTGAGAATCGCCAGTTGGCTGACCAGCAACGCCACCGAGCGTGGCAGCAGGATCGCCACGTTATCGCCGGGGCACACACCCAGGCCGAGTAGGTGATGGGCCAGGCGGTTGGCGCGGCGGTTGAGTTCGCCATAGCTTATCCGTTGTTCGCCATGCAGCACCGCCACCGCGTCAGGGCGCGCCTGCGCCTGGGCTTCGAACAGGTGTTGCACGCTGTGTTCACGGGGGAACGCGCGGGCCGTGGCGTTCAAGCCTTCAAGCAATTGCTGGCGCTCGGCCTGGGGCAGGATCGGCAAGCAACTGAGGGCGATGTCGTTGCGCTCTTCCAGTGCCTGCACCACCTGCGCCAAGGCGTTATGCAGGTAGTCGCCCAAGCGTCGGGCCCCCTGCCCCATGGCCGTGAGGCTGAAACCTTCACCCAGGTCATCCACGCTCACCGACACGCCGTAGTGGGTGTGTTCCTCGGTCTTGAGCACCTCGATCCCCTGCCACGCCTCGGCCACGCCCCCGGCCTGGGGCGCGCTGTGGCGATAGTTGAACAGCACGCTGAACAACGGCGTGGCCATGGGTACGCCGCTGCAACGCTGGGCCAGCGCCAAAGGCGCGTGTTCATGGCTGAGCAGTTGGGTCAGGCGCCCATGGGTGGCGCGCAGCGCGGTCAGTACCGAGTGTTCACCCAGGTCGACTCGCAACGGCAAGGTATTGATAAACACGCCCATGGCACGCTCGGCGCCTTCGCCACCTTGCAGGCGGCCGAGCATCACCGTGCCGAACACCACCTGTTCACGGGCGCAGACCGTGCCCAGCACATGAGCCCAGGCCAGGTGCATAAGGCTGGCGGCGCTGACTCCCGCTTGACGCGCCTGGTTGCGCAGGCGCCGACTCAACCCGAGGTCGAGGTTCAGATGCGCATGCTCATCGGCACCCAGGTGCGGTACGTCGGTGGGTTCGTCGACCTCAGCGAGCATCTCGCGCAAAAACGTCTCGTGGTCCTCAGCGCCCAGACGGGTCTGGGCCACGTAGTTGCGGTACGGCACGGGCGCGGCCAAGGTGTCTTGCGTGCCCAACAGGAAGGCCTGCATTTCGTGTTGCAGGATGTCCAACGCGATGTGGTCCATCACCAGATGGTGGAACAGCAACGTCGCCACCACCCGTTGCGACTCCTCGGCATACACCAGGCGCATCAAGGGTGCCTGGGCGAGGTCCAGGCGTGGCGGCACCGGGCCGTTTTCAACCCGTAATGAGGCGGTGCGCCACACCACTTGCACCGGTTCCTCCAGCCCGTCCCAGTGGAAGGATGAACGCAGGATGTCATGGCGTTGGATCACCGCCTGCAAGGCATGGGCAAAGGCGTCCAGGCGCAGGCGGCTGTCGAAGGCAAACTGCGCCTGCAGCACATAGGCGTCGTCTCCCTGCACGGCGCGATGCTGATACAGGATGCCGGCCTGCAAGGGTGCCAGCGGGTAGATGTCCTGCACATTGGCCGCGCCGCCGGGGATGCAGGCGACGATGCACTCGATGGCAGCGGGGTCCAGGGTGATCAGCGTAAGCATGTCCGGCGTAATCCGCGTGCAATCGGCCACAATGCGATTGGCCGGCACCGCCACTTCACGCCCACCGCCCAAGGCCGCGGCCAGGGCGGACAAGGTCGGTTGGCCAAACAGCACTTTGACATCTGCCGACAAGCCCAGGCGGCGCATGCGCCCCATCAGGCTGACTGCCAGCAATGAGTGGCCACCCAATTCAAAGAAATTGTCATGCCGGCCCACGCGCTCCACGTTGAGCAATTCGGCCCACAGTGCGGCCAGGGTGATTTCCGTATCACCCACGGGCGCTTCATAGTCGCGCACACTCAACGCATCCAGGCCCGGCGCCGGCAGCGCCTTGCGGTCGAGCTTGCCGTTGGGGCTCAGCGGCAGCGCCTGAAGATGCACAAAGCTCGCCGGCAGCATGAATTCCGGCAGGTGTTGCAGCAGGTGGGCGCGCAGGCTTTCGACCTCGCTCGGCACGCCGGTGTAATAGGCGATCAGGCGCTGCTCGCGGGCAATCACGGCGGCTTCCTGCACCGCTGGATGCTCGGTCAGGCGCGCCTGGATTTCCCCCAGTTCGATGCGCAGGCCACGAATCTTCACTTGGTCATCATTGCGCCCCAGGTACTCGAGAGTGCCGTCAGGCAAGTAGCGGCCCACGTCACCGGTGCGGTACATGCGCCCCGGGGTGAACGGGTCGTCGAGGAAGCGTTCGGCGGTCAGCTCGGGGCGGTTGAAGTAACCCCGCGCCACCTGCACGCCCGCGATGAACAATTCACCGACCACCCCCAACGGCACCGGCTGCAACTGCTCGTCCAGTACATACAGGCGCGTATTGGCAATCGGCTTGCCGATGGGGGTGTTATCCGGCACCACAGCGCCTGCGCAGTCCCACGCGGTGACATCCACCGCCGCTTCGGTGGGGCCATACAGGTTGTACAAGCCAACCCCCGGCAATTGCTGTTTGAAGCGCCGTACCAGGCTGCCCGGCAGGGCTTCGCCACTGCACATCACCCGCACCAGCCCGGCGGCCTGGCTGACATCGCCGTGGGCCAGAAACACGTCGGGCATCGACGGCACAAAATGCGGCGTTGTGCCCCGTTCGGCCTCGATCCCCGGGCACAGGTAGTCGGGGTTTTTATGCCCGCCAGGGCGAGCCATGACCAGGCGTGCGCCGGTGAACAGCGGCCAGAAGAACTCCCACACCGACACGTCGAAGCTGAACGGGGTTTTCTGCAAGACCGTATCGCGGGCGGTCAGCCCGTATTCGTCTTGCATCCACAGCAGGCGGTTGACCACCCCAGGGTGTTCGTTGATCACGCCCTTGGGCTGGCCGGTGGAACCGGAGGTGTAGATCACGTAGGCCGCCACGCTGGCCGCCTGCGGGTTATGGGTGGGCTGGTGCTGCCAGGTGGGTGAATCGAGGTTGACCACCGGCACCTTGCCCAGCAACCCAAGGGTGCTGGCCTGGGCCAGCACCACCGTCGGCGCGCTGTCGTGCAGCATGTAGGCGATGCGTTCCAGCGGGTAGGCCGGGTCCAGCGGTACATAGGCGGCACCGGCCTTGAGGATCGCGTACAGGCCAATGACCATGTCCAGGCCACGCTCCACGCAGATCGCCACCCGCGCCTGTGACTGCACACCCAGGGCTTGCAGGTGATGAGCCAGTTGATTGGCGCGCGCGTTCAGTTCGGCATAGCTCAGTTGCTGCTCGCCCGCCTTCAGCGCAATGGCATGGGGTGTGCGCAGCACTTGGGCTTCAAACATGCCGTGCAGGGTCTGGTCGAGGTTGTAGCTAACGGCGGTGGCGTTGAAATCCACCAGCAGTTGCCGACGTTCGCGCGCATCCACCAGCGGCACCTGCGCAAGCACCGCCTGGTCGTTATCGACCATGGCCTGCAACACGCGGGTGAAATAGCCGACGTAACGCTGCATCGTCGATTCGTCAAACAGGGCCACGGCATATTCCAGCGCACCGAGGATGCTGCCCTGCACTTCCCCCAGGTTCAACGACAGGTCGAACTTGGCGAAATGGCTGTGCTCGACAATGCTCTCCAAGGCCAGGTCGCCCAGGGCCAGGGTCGGCGCGCTGCTGTCCTGCCAGCTCAGTAGGGTCTGAAACAGTGGGCTGTGGGCCAGACTGCGCGGCGGCCGGGTGATTTCCACCACCTGCTCGAAGGGCAAGTCCTGATGGGCCTGGGCTTGCAGCGTCAGCGCCTTGACCCGCGCCAGCAACACCTCGGTGCTCAGCTCGCCCGAGGTGTCGATACGCAGCGCCAGGGTGTTGACGAACAGGCCAATCAGCCCTTCGACTTCGGTGCGCATGCGGTTGGCCACCGGCGTGCCGATCACCAACTCGGGTTGCCCGGACAAGCGCGCCAACAGCGAAGCCCAGGCGCTCATCAAGGTCATGTACAAGGTGGTGCCATGGCGTTGGCTCAAGGCCTTGAGCCCGGCGGTGAGGCGCTCATCCAGGCGCACTTCGACACTGCTGCCAGCGTAGTCCTGCTGCACCGGGCGCGGGCGGTCGGTGGGCAAGGTCAGCAACGCCGGCGCACCGACCAACGCCTGTTGCCAGTAGCTGCTTTGGCGCTGCAGCACCTCACCGCTCAGCCACAGGCGTTGCCACACCGCAAAGTCGGCGTATTGGATCGGCAAGGGCGGCAACGGGTCGGCGTGGCCGTGGCTGAAGGCCTGGTACAGCGCCATCAGCTCGCGGGTCAGCACGCCCATGGACCAGCCGTCAGAGACGATATGGTGCAGGGTCAGCAACAGCACATGGTGATCATCGGCCATCATCACCAGGCGCCCGCGCAGCAACGGGCCGCGCTCAAGGTCGAACGGTGCCGAGGCTTCGCCGTGGATCAGCGCGTCCAGGGCCTGTTGCGGTTGCGGGTGGCGACGCAGGTCCTGCACTTGCAGCGCCAACACCTCTTCGGCCGGCACGACCAGCACCCGGGCCTGGTCACCCTGCTGGGCGAAGCGACTGCGCAGGGTTTCATGCCGCGCCACAATGCGCGCCAGGGCCCGTTGCAACGCTTGCACATGCAACTGCCCGCGCAACCGCAGACCGATGGGAATGTTGTAGGCGGTGTTGGCCCCTTCCATCAAGGCCAGGAACCACAGGCGTTGTTGGGCGAAGGACAGCGGCAGGTCCTCATCACGGTTGGCCGGCAAGATATCCGGCAAGGTGCTGCGACCGGCCTGGGCCAGCACCTCGGCGACCGCCGCCAGTTCGGCGTTGGCAAACAGGTCGCCCAGCGCCAATTCGACGCCCAGCCGCTGGCGCACCTGAGACACCATGCGCATGGCCAGCAACGAATGCCCGCCCAGCTCAAAGAAATGGTCATAGCGCCCCACGCGCTGCACCTGCAACACCTCGGCCCAGATCTGCGCCAGCACGGTTTCGATTTCGCCCAGGGGCGCGGCGTACTCGCGGGTAAATACTGCGGCCATGTCCGGCGCCGGCAGGGCCTTGCGGTCAAGCTTGCCATTGGCAGTCAGTGGCAGTGCATCGAGCTTCATGAACGCGACGGGCACCATGTAGTCCGGCAGATGCGCCACCAGGTGGGCGCGAATCTGGGCCACCGTCAGCGGGTCCAGTTGTGGGTTTTCGGTGAAGTAGGCCACCAGCCGTTCCTCACGCACCACCGCCACTGCTTCCAGGATGCCGGGCAATTGGTTGAGCTGGGTTTCGATTTCGCCCAGTTCGATGCGCACGCCACGGATTTTCACTTGGTCATCGTTGCGCCCCAGGTAGTCGAGCGTGCCGTCCGGCAACCAGCGCACCAGGTCGCCGGTGCGGTACATGCGCCCTGCATTGAACGGGTCGCGCACAAAGCGCTCGGCGGTCAGTTCCGGGCGGTTGAGGTAACCGCGTGCCACGCCCTTGCCGCCCACGTACAACTCCCCCGCCACCCCCAGCGGCACCGGGCGCTGGTAGGGGTCGAGCACGTAGACCTTGGCATTGGCGATCGGCTTGCCGATATGCAACGGCTGGCCCGCCTCGACCTTGCCGGAAGTGGCCACCACCGTGGCTTCGGTGGGCCCGTAGTTGTTGATCAGCTCAAAGCGCTGTGCCCGTCCGAACTGGCGCAGGCGGTCCCCACCGACCAGCAAGGTGCGCAAGGTCGGGTGTTCGATGTTCTGGCTGAAGGCGTATTCCGCCACCGGCGTTGGCAGAAAGCTCACGTCCAAAGGCTGCGCGCACCACCAGGCCAGCAGTGCGTCGATATCTTCGCTGCCCTCATGGGCCGGTGGCAGGTGCAAGGTAGCGCCCACACACAGCGCCGGCCACACCTCCCAGGCCATCGCGTCAAAGCCGAAACCGGCAACACTGGCGGTATGCCGCCCGGCGCGCAGGTCGAAGGCGCTGCAATGCCAGTCCACCAGGTTGGCGACGCTGTGGTGTTCCACCATCACCCCCTTGGGCAAGCCGGTGGAGCCGGAGGTGTAGATCACATAGGCGAGGTTCGTCGGGCCGACGGCGATTGTGGGGTTGCTCGCCGAGTGGTGCTGCCAGGTGAAGCGGTCCAGGTTGATCACCGGCACTTCCAGCACCGGCAGGCGCCCCAGCAACGCGTGCTGGGTGAGTACCGCCACTGGCGCGCTATCGCTGAGCAAATAGTGGAGACGCTCAGCCGGGTGGGACGGGTCCACCGGCACATAACCGGCACCGGCCTTGAGAATCGCCAGCAACCCGGCCAGGGTGTCGAGGCCGCGCCGCGCGACAATGGCCACGCGGTCGTCGGGCTTGACCCCCAGCGCCAACAGATGATGCGCCAGCAGGTTGGCTTGTTGGTTCAATTCAGCGTAGGTCAGTTGCCGGCCCTGATGCACAGCGGCAATGGCGTCCGGCGTGAGCCTAGCCTGGGCTTCGACGCGGCCATGCAGGGTGGTGCCTTGGGGGAAGACGGTCTGGGTGGTGTTGAACTGTTCCAGCAGCAAGCGCTGTTCGGCAGCGGGCACCACCGACAGTTGGTCGAGCGCGGTATGGGGGGCCTGCTCCAGTGCGCTCACCAGGTTTTCCAACGCGGTGTTCAGGTAGGCGCAGACACGCTGAGGGTCGACCAGGGCGCTGGCCAGCAAACTCAGGCCGAAGCCCTCGCCCAGGTCATCCACGCTCAGGGTCAGCGGGTAGTTGGTGCGCTCCTCGGCGCGCAGTGCGGTGATACCCTGCCAGGCCGACACCGCCTCGGCACTGGCGGCGGGCGCACTGTGGCGATAGTTGAGCAGCGCGCTGAACAGCGGCGTCGGCGCGAGCACACCACTGCAACGCTGGGCCAGGGCCAAGGCCGCGTGTTCATGGCGTAGCAAAGTGGTCAGGCGCGCGTGGGTGGCCTTGACTGCGGTGCGCACGTCCTGGGCGTCTACGTCCACGCGAAACGGCAAGGTATTGATGAAAATGCCCAGGGCGCGGTCGGTGTCATGGCTGCCCTGCATGCGCCCCATCAATACGGTGCCGAACACCACCTGGGCCTTGCCGGCCACCACCCCCAGCACCTGGGCCCAACCCAGGTGAAACAGGCTGGCGGCGCTCACGCCCAGTTGGCGCGCCTGTACCCGCAAACGCTGGGCCAGTGCCGGTGCCAATGCCAGGCTGACTTCAGCAATGCCGCGCGCATCGCCCTGCACGTCCTGCAAACCGAACGGCAAGGTGGGTTCGCTGATATCGCCGAGCATCTGCCGGAAGAAACGTTCGTGCTCCTGCTCACTGATCCCCAACCGCGCTTGCGCCACATAGTTGCGAAACGGTACGGCCTGGCCCAGGGCCGCGCCGTGGCCCAACAGGCACGCCTGCATTTCGTGGCACACCACGTCCAGGGCGCTGTGGTCGAGCGCCATGTGATGGAACAACAGGGTGGCGACGATGCGCTGGTTGGCCGGGTCTTCAGCGTGCACCAGGCGCAGCAACGGCGCCTGGGTGACGTCGAGGCGGTAATGGCGGGCATCGAACAGGTCATGCAGTTGCGTGGCGATATCGCCGTCGGCCGGGTCCAGCCTCAAGGCTTGCACCGGCAGGCGTGCCTGGCGCCACACCACTTGCGAGGGTTGCGTCAGGCCATCCCAGACCACCCCGGTACGCAGGATATCGTGACGGTCCATCACCCGTTGCAGCGCCTGGGCAAACGCATCGAAACGCGCAAGGTTGTCAAAGGCGAACTGCGACTGCATCACATAGGGGTCGCCCTGCTCGGCACTGACATGGTGGAACAGGATGCCTTCCTGCAACGGCGCCAGCGGGTAGATGTCCTGAATATTCGCCACGCCGCCCTGCACCGTGGCGACAATGCGCTCGATCTCGTCCTGGCTCAGGGTCGACAGGGTCAGCATGTCGGGGGTGATGCGCTCGGCATTGGCCGGGATGCCATTGGCCGGTACCTGCACCTCACCGGCCTTGGTCGCGGTGTATTCACCGGCCTTGATCAGTTCGATCAGCGCCGGCTTGTGTTCACGCAAGGCGGCCAAGATCGCCGGGTCGCTCAAGGCTTGCTTGTTGCCGTTCACCGACAACTGCTCGCCCTTGAGCGCCAGTTGCACATCCTTGGTTTTCAGGGTTGCCAGCAGCTCGAGGATGTTCACAGGACGATCTCCATTCGTTCGGTCATTGCGGCGTAGCCGGCCAGGGTCGGTTGTTCGAACAAGCCCCGCACATCGGCTTCCATGCCTTCCTGGCGCAGGCGCCCGATCAAGCTCACGGCAAGCAGCGAGTGCCCGCCCAGTTCAAAGAAGTTGTCGTGGCGCCCTACCCGTTCCACCTTGAGCAGCTCGGCCCAGAGCTGGGCCAGGAGGACCTCGGTGTCGCCTTCGGGCGCTGCGTATTCACGTACCTGCAACGCGTCCATACCCGGTACAGGCAGGGCCTTGCGGTCGAGCTTGCCGTTGGGGCTCAGGGGCAAGGCGTCCAGGTGCATGAACAGCGCCGGCACCATAAAGTCAGGCAGGTGCTGCAACAGCTGGGCGCGCAGGCTTTCGATATCGGTGGGCGCGCCGGTGTAATACGCGACCAGGCGCTGTTCCCGGGCGACGACCACGGCGTCCTTGACCGCCGGATGCTCGATCAGGCGCGCCTGAATTTCTCCCAGCTCAATGCGCAGGCCACGGATCTTCACCTGATCGTCATTGCGCCCCAGGTACTCGAGCGTGCCGTCGGGCAAGTAGCGGCCCAGGTCACCGGTGCGGTACATGCGCCCAGGGGTGAACGGGTCGTCGAGGAAGCGTTCGGCGGTCAGCTCAGGGCGGTTCAGGTAACCCCGCGCCACTTGCACACCTGCGATGAACAGCTCACCGACCACGCCCAACGGCACCGGCAGTAACTGCCCGTCGAGTACATACAGACGGGTGTTGGCAATCGGCTTGCCGATCGGGGTGTTGTCCGGCACCTCAGGGCGGGCGCAGTTCCAGGCCGTCACGTCTACTGCCGCTTCAGTGGGGCCATACAGGTTGTACAAACCAATCCCCGGCAACTGCTGCTTGAAACGCCGCACCAGGCTGCCCGGCAGGGCCTCGCCGCTGCACATCACCCGCACCAACCCCGCCGCTTGGCTGACATCGCCGTGGGCCAGGAACACATCAAGCATCGACGGCACAAAGTGCAAGGTCGTGATCTGCTCCGCGGCGATCACCTCGCACAGGTACGCCGGGTCCTTGTGCCCTTCAGGGCGCGCCATCACCAGGCGCGCCCCGGTGAACAGCGGCCAAAAGAACTCCCACACCGACACGTCGAAGCTGAACGGGGTTTTCTGCAACACCGCATCGTGGGCCTCGAGGCCGTAGGCGTCCTGCATCCACAACAGACGGTTGACCACCCCAGCATGTTCGTTGATCACGCCCTTGGGTTGGCCGGTGGAACCGGAGGTGTAGATCACATAGGCCGCGTGCCGGGCAAGGAGGCCCGGTACTTGCGGGTTGGTGACGGGTTGGTGCTGCCAGGTGCTGTGGTCGAGGTCGATCACCACCGCGTCACCCAGCAAGGCGCGGGTGGCGCTTTGGGCCAGCACCACCACCGGTGCGCTGTCGTGCAGCATGTAGGCGATGCGCTCTGGCGGGTACGCCGGGTCCAGCGGCACATAGGCACCGCCGGCCTTGAGGATGGCGAACAGGCCGATGACCATGTCCAGGCCGCGCTCGACGCAGATGCCCACGCGCGCGTCCGGGCGCACACCGCTGTCACGCAAGTGATGGGCCAGGCGGTTGGCGCGTTCATTGAGTTGCTGATAGCTCAAGGTGTGCTCGCCGGCCTTCACTGCCACGGCCTGCGGGGTACGTACAACCTGGGCTTCAAACAGCCCGTGCAGGGTCTGGTCGAGGTTGTAGTTCACCTCGGTGGCGTTGAACTGCACCAGCAGCTGTTGCCGCTCTTGCAGCCCCAGCACCGGCAGGCGGTTCAGCGCCTGGTGCGGCGCCTGCTCAAGAGCCTCGACCAGGCCGCTCAATGCGTTATGCATATACCCGCACACCCGTTGCGCATCCACCTGGGCCAGGGCGGTGAACGCGTAGCCGTCGCCCAGGTCGTCCACGTTCAAGGTCAGGGGGTAATTGGTGCGCCCGTCATTGACCAAGGTTTGCATGCCTTCCCATGCCAACTGCGCATCCACCGAGCGGGTGGCGGCGCCGCGATGGCGATAGTTGAGCATCGAGCTGAACAATGGCGCCGGGGCCGCTACCCCACTGCAGCGCTGGGCCAAGGCCAGGGAGGCGTGTTCATGGCCGAGCAATTCGGTCAGCCGCGCATGGGTGGCCCGCACGGCGGCGCGGGCGCCCTGGGCGTCGATGTCCAGGCGCAGCGGCAAGGTATTGATAAACACGCCCAGGGCGCGGTCGGCGCCCTCGCCGCCTTGCAGACGGCCCACCAGCACGGTGCCGAACACTACCGTATGGCGCGCCGATACCGCGGCCAGCACCTGTGCCCAGGCCAGATGGAACAGGCTGGCAGCGCTGACCCCCAGCAGCCGCGCCTGGCTGCGCAGGCGGCGGTTGAGCTGGCTGTCCAATTGCAGGCTATGTTCGTCGATGGCATTGCCATCGCCGCGCACGTCCTGCCAGCCAAACGGCAACGTCGGTTCGTCGACATCGCCCAGCATCTGGCGGAAGAACTGCTCATGCTCCTGTTCGCTGACACCCAAACGGGCCTGGGCCACATAGTTGCGATACGGCATTGGCGCGGCGGTGGGCGCAGCGTGGCCCAACAGATGGCCCTGCATTTCGCGCAGCACCACGTCGAAGGCGGTGTGGTCCAACACGATATGGTGATAGAGCAGCACCGCCACCACGCGCTGGTTGGCCGGGTCCTTTGCGTACATCAGGCGAATCAACGGCGCCTGGCTGATTTCCAGGCGATAACGCCGCGCATCAAACCGCTCGTGCAGGCCGGCGAGTACGTCGCCTTGCAGGTTAAGTTCCTGCACGCACAGCTGCGCCTGGCGCCACACCACTTGCAGCGGTTGCGCCAGGCCCTCCCACACCACCCCGGTGCGCAGGATGTCGTGGCGGTTGATCACCTGTTGCAGCGCGCGCATAAAGGCGTGCAGACGCTCGACACTGTCAAACGCCAGGTGCGATTGCAGCAGGTACGGATCGCCCTGAGCGGCCGTGAGGTAGTGATAAAAAATCCCCTCCTGCAACGGCGCCAGCGGGTAGATGTCCTGCACGCTGGCAGCGCCGCCAGGCACCTGAGCCACCACCTGATCGATCGCCGACTGGTCGAGGTTCACCAGGGCCAGCATGTCCGGGGTGATGCGCTGGCAACCGGCACTGATGCGATTGGCCGGCACCGGCACTTCGCGGCCACTGCCGACAGCGGCGGCCAGCGCGGCCAGGGTTGGCTGGCTGAACAGCACGCGCACATCAGCGCTGAGGCCGGCCTGGCGCATGCGCTCGATGAGGTTGACGGCCAGCAATGAATGGCCGCCCAGTTCGAAGAAGTGGTCATGGCGGCCCACTTGCTCCACCTGCAACACCTCGGCCCAGAGCCGCGCCAGGGTGGTTTCGACGTCACCTTGGGGGGCTTGGTATTCACGGCTGAGCAAGGCGCACTGGTCTGGCTCTGGCAATGCCTTGCGGTCCAGTTTGCCATTGGCGGTCAGGGGCAACTGGTCAAGCCGCATGTAGGCGACCGGTACCAGCGCCTCGGGAAGTTGGGCTTGCAGGTGCGCACGCAAGGTCTCGATCTGCAGCGGGCGCTGTTCGGTGAACCAGGCCAGCAGGCGACCTTCGCGCACTAGCACCACGGCCTCACGGATACCGTCCAGTGCCGTCAGGCGGCTTTCGATTTCACCCAGTTCCACCCGCACGCCGCGCAGTTTTACCTGGTCGTCGTTACGGCCCAGGTATTCAAGGTTGCCATCGGGCAGCCAACGCACCAGGTCACCGGTGCGGTACATGCGCCCTGGGTTGAACGGGTCTTGCAGGAAGCGTTCGGCCGTCAGCTCGGCACGGTTGAGGTAACCCCGCGCCACGCCGCTGCCGCCCACATAGAGTTCACCGGCCACCCCCACCGGTACCGGGCGCAGTTGCACATCCAGCACATAGCTGGAGGCATTGGCGATGGGCCGGCCAATATGCAACACCTGCCCGGCCCGCACGCGGCCGGAGGTGGCAACCACCGTGGCTTCGGTGGGGCCGTAGTTGTTGACCACCGCAAAGCGCCGCTCCTGGGTGAACTGACGCAAACGGTCACCGCCGATCAGCAGGATGCGTAAGGTGGGGTGCTGCTGGGGCAGGCTGAACGCGTACTCGGCCACCGGCGTCGGCAGGAAACTCACGTCCAACGGCTGCGACAGCCACCAGGCCAGCAGTTCATCGATGTTTTCATTGCCGACTTCGGCGGGTGGCAGGTGCAGGGTCGCGCCGACGCACAGGGCCGGCCAGACTTCCCAGGCCATGGCATCGAACCCCATGCCGGCCACGCTGCTGGTGTGGCTCACCGCCGTCAGGCCAAAGGCTTCACAGTGCCAATGCACCAGGTTTTCCACGGTGCGGTGTTCCACCATCACGCCCTTGGGCTGGCCGGTGGAGCCGGAGGTGTAGATCACATACGCCAGGTGCGCAGGCGTCAGGGCGGGCAGTTGCGGATTGCTGACGGCGTGGCGCTGCCAACTGGGGTCCTGCAGATCGACCAGGGCGACGGGCCCCAGCAGGTCCCGGGTGCTGGTCTCGGCCAGCACCGCCACGGGCGCGCTGTCTTGCAACAAGTAGGCGATACGCTCGGCGGGGTACGCCGGGTCGATCGGCACATAGCCCGCGCCAGCCTTGAGAATGCCCAACAGCCCCACCAGCATCTGCGGGCCGCGACGGCAGCACAGTGCCACACGGTCATCGGCTTGCACGCCGAGTTCCAGCAAGTGACGAGCCAACTGGTTGGCCCGCTGATTGAGCTGCTGATACGTCAGCGCCTCGCTGCCTTGCTGCACGGCAATGCGATGGGGTTGGCGCTCGGCCTGCACCTCAAACGCACCGTGCACAGTCTGGCCACGGGGGAAGTCGTGGGCAGTGGCGTTGAACTCGCGCAGCACCATGTCGCGCTCTGCGGCGGGCAGAATCGGTAACTGGCGCAGCGCGCTGTGGGGCGCCGTCTCAAGGGTGGCAACCAATTGCTCCACGGCGCTGAGCATGTAGTCGCACAGGCGTTGCGCGCCGATCTGCGGCACGGCCAGCACGCTCAGGCCAAAGCCTGCGCCCAGGTCATCCACGCTCAGGGTCAGCGGGTAGTTGCTGCGCTCTTCACCGCCCAGCAGTTGCACACCTTCCCAGATGCCATGGCCGTCGCGGGCCATTTCGCCAGGGTTGCTGTGGCGGTAATTGAGCAAGGCGCTGAACAACGGCGTGCTGGCTGGCACGCCGCTGCAACGCTGGGCCAGGGCCAGTGACGCATGCTCATGCCCGAGCAAGGCGCTCAAGCGCGCATGGGTGGCTTTGACCGCCTGCGTTGCGCCGCCTGCAACATCGACCCGCAGCGGCAAGGTATTGATAAACATCCCCAGCGCACGGTCTGCGCCCTCGCCGGCTTGCATACGGCCCATCAGCACCGTGCCGAACACCACCTCATCGCGGCCCGAGACCAGGCCCAACACCTGGGCCCAGGCCAGGTGCATCAGGCTGGCGGCGCTGACGCCCAGTTGGCGCGCCTGCTGGCGTACGCGCCGGGCCAGGCCCGCTTCCAGGTGCACCTCGGCTTCTTCGATTGCACGGCCATCGCCCTGCACATCTTGCAGGCCAAACGGCAAGGTAGGTTCATCGACCTCGGCGAGCATGTCGCGGAAAAACTGCTCATGCTGCGCCACACTGACGCCCAGTCGCGCCTGGGCCACATAGTTGCGAAACGGTGCGGCAGCGGGCAAGTCCTGGGCCTGGTTGAACATAAAGGCACGCATTTCCTGGCCGACCACTTCCATGGCGGTGTGGTCCAGCGCCAGGTGGTGGAACAGCAGGATCGCCGCGACCCGGTTGTGCGCCGGGTCCTGGGCATAGACCATGCGCAGCAAGGGCGCCTGGGTAATGTCCAGGCGGTAGTGACGCGCATCGAAACGCCCATGCAGTTGCGCCATCACGTCGCCGCCGGCCGGGTCGAGCATCACTTCGTGCACCCCCAACTGGGCGGTGCGCCACACCACTTGCACCGGGCTGTCGAGACCTTCCCACACCACAGCGGTACGCAGAATGTCGTGGCGCGCCACCACCTGTTGCAGCGCGCCCATAAAGGCGTGCAGGCGCTCAACAGTGTCAAAGGCCATGCGCGATTGCAGCAGGTACGGGTCGCCCTGCTCGGCGCTGATGTGGTGGTAGAGAATGCCTTCCTGTAGCGGTGCCAGCGGGTAGATATCCTGGATATTCGCTGCCCCACCCGGCACGCTGGCAACAATGCGCGCGATGGCCTGCGGGGTGAGTTGCAACAGGCTCAGCATCGACGGTGTGATCTGTGTGCAGCCGGCGGGGATGCCATTGGCGGGCACCACAATTTCCCTGCCGCTGCCCACGGCTGCCGCCAGCGCGGCCAGGCTTGGCTGGCTGAACAACACGCGCACATCGGCGCTCAGGCCCACTTGGCGCATACGTTCGATCAGGCTGACCGCCAGCAACGAATGCCCGCCCAATTCGAAGAAATGATCATGGCGCCCCACGCGTTCAAGCTTGAGCACGTCCTGCCAGATCTGCGCCAGCAGTCTTTCCACCTCGCCTTGCGGGGCCTCGTAGCCACGGCTGATCAAGGCGGCCTGGTCGGGCGCCGGCAATGCCTTGCGATCCAGCTTGCCGTTGTTGGTTAACGGCAGGCTGGCCAGCGGCATATAGGCCGACGGCAGCATGTAGTCCGGCAGTTGGCCTTGCAGGTGCGCGTGTACCTGGTCAATACCCAGGTCTGCGCCGGCCCAGGTGAAATAGGCCACCAGGCGCTTGTCCCCCGGCACGTCTTCACGGGCGAGCACGGCAACTTCCTGAATGCCCGCACAACTGGCCAGGCGCGCCTCGATCTCGCCCAGTTCGATACGGAAACCGCGGATTTTGACTTGGTCGTCATTGCGCCCCAGGCACTCCAGCAGGCCATCTTCCGACCAGCGCCCGAGGTCGCCAGTGCGATACATCAGTGCCCCAGGCTGATCGACAAAGGGGTTGTTCACGAACTTCTCGGCGGTCAACTGCGCACGGTTCAAGTAGCCCTTGGCAACCCCCCCCCCGCCAATGCAGATTTCACCGGTGATGCCCAGCGGGACCGGCTGCAACTGTGGGTCCAGCACATAGATCTGCGTATTGGAAATGGGCCGCCCCACCGGCACGCTGTCGGCATCTGAGGCCAGCGCACGCACTTCATAGGTGGCGGCGTAGGTGGTGGTGTCGGTCGGCCCGTAGCAATGCACCAGACGCAAAGCCTGGGCCTGCGCCAACAGGCTGCGGAAGGCCGCCGGGTCGGCACGTTCGCCGCCGCACAGCAAAATGCGCAGGCCGGCCAAGGCCTGTGGAATCAGCTGCACATATTGGTTGAACAGCGCGGTGGTGACGAACAGCACCGTAGCACCCTTGAGTTCAGCGCCAAACGCCAGCGGGTCGAGCAAGGTGGCGTGGTCGATCACCTGGACCTGGCCGCCGTTGAGCAGCGCGCCCCACACATCCATGGTGCTGGCGTCGAACGCCGGGTTGGACGCAAAGGCGATGCGGTCATGGGGGTTGAAGTCGGCATAGCCGTTATTGATCACCAGCCGGCTGATGCCGCGATGGGTCACCAACACGCCTTTGGGCGTTCCGGTGGAGCCGGAGGTGTACATGATGTACGCCACGCTGTCCGAGCTCTGGGCCACAGCGGGGTTGCTCGCTGGCAATGCGTCCAGGTTCAGCTCGGCCAGGTTGTCCAGCCGCTGGCGGGCGCCGCTGTCCTGCACCATGAAGGCTTGGCGTTCAGGTGGCGCGTTAATGTCCAGCGGTACGTAGACCGCCGCGCATTTGAGTACAGCCAATTGGCCGACGATCAGGTCGATGGAGCGCGGCAGCGCCAGGGCGACCGGCTCACCCGGCTGTACGCCCTGGTTGAGCAAATAATGGGCGAGCCGGTTGGCACGGTGGTTGAGGTCGCGGTAGCTCAGGGCGCGTTCGCCATGCACCACCGCCGTAGCTTCAGGCCGGGCCAGTGCCTGGGCTTCAAACAGTTGGGCGACGCTGAGGTGCGACGGAAATTCACGGGCGCTGGCATTGAAGTCCAGCAGCAGTTTGCGCCGCTCCGCCGGTGGCACGATCGATACGCTGTGCAACGCGGTGGTCGGCGCCTGTTGCAGCGCAGTCACCAGGTGGCGCAGCGCAGTGAGCATGTAGTTGCCCACCCGTTGCACATCCAGTTCAGCCACGCCTTGCACGGTCAAGCGCATGCCCGTGCCGAGGTCATCGACGTTGAGCACCAGCGGGTAGTTGCTGCGTTCTTCGGAGCTGAGAATTTCGATACCGGAGGCGGCAAAGGGGTTGTCCCCCGGGGCTTCATCGGCTGCGCTGTGCCGGTAGTTGAGCAAGGTGCTGAACAGCGGCAGTGAGCCCGGCACGCCGCTGCAACGCTGGGCCAGGGACAACGAGGCATGTTCGTGCCCGAGCAGTTGCGCCAGGCGCGCATGGGTGGCACGCACGCCGGCCTGCACGCCGACGCTGCCAAGGCTGACTCGCAGCGGCAAGGTGTTGATAAACATCCCCAGCGCCCGGTCCGCGCCCTCGCCGCCCTGCATACGGCCCAGCAACACGGTGCCGAATACCACCTCCTGCTGGCCGGACACCTGGCCCAGCACTTGGGCCCAGGCCAGGTGTACCAGGCTCGCGATGCTCACACCCAGTTGGCGCGCCTGTTCGCGCAAGCCCAGGTTGAGCGCCGGCTCCAGCGGCAGGCGCGCTTCATGGATGCCGCTGCCGTCACCATTCACGTCCTGCAAACCGAAGGCCAGGGTCGGCTCGTCGATGTTGCCCAGCATCTGGCTGAAGAAAGCCTCGTGCTGGGCCTGGGTGACACCGAGACGGGCCTGGGCCACGTAGTTGCGATACTGCACCGCGTCAGGCAATTGCGCGCTGTGGCCGTGCAGGCTGGCACTCATTTCTTCGACCAGCACATGCAGGGCCGTGTGGTCGAGGAGGATATGGTGCAGCAGCAAAATGCCGACCACGCCGTGGCTGTCCTGCGCATACGCCAGGCGCATCAGCGAGGCGCGTGACAGGTCCAGGCGATAGTGGCGTGGGTCGAAACGCTGTTGCAGGTGCGCCAGTGCATCGCCGCCCAGGGCATCCAGGCGTTCGACCACCAAGGGCGCCTGGCGCAACACCACTTGCACCGGCTCCTCCAGGCCCTCCCAGAGGATGGCGGTGCGCAGGATATCGTTGCGCTCGATCACCGTGTGCAGCGCGTTGACAAACCCGTCGACGGCGCCCTGGTCGTTAAAGCGCAACTGCACCTGCAACACGTAGGGATCGCCCTCGGTGGTCGCCAGGTGGTGGTAGAGAATGCCGGCCTGCAACGGCGCCAGGCCGTAGATGTCCTGCACGTTGGCAACGCCACCGGGCACGGCCTCAAGGATATGGTCGATAGCGGCCTGATCCAGCTCGACCAGAGGCAGCATGTCCGGGGTGATGGCTTGCGTGTCTGCTTGAATATAGTTGGCCGGCACCTGCACGGTCTGCTGGCCGCCCACCGCCGCAGCGAGCGCCGCCAAGGTGGGTTGGCCGAACAGCACGCGCACATCGGCGCTGAGGTCGACCTGGCGCATGCGCTCGATCAGTTTGACCGCCAACAGCGAATGGCCGCCGAGTTCGAAGAAATTGTCCTCACGACCGACACGGTCGACGTTGAGCAGGTCTTGCCAGAGCATGGCGAGGGTGGTTTCCACCGCACCCTGGGGCGCCGCATACTCGCGCCGGGCCACGGCGTCGGCATCAGGTGCGGGCAAGGCCTTGCGGTCAAGCTTGCCGTTGGTGGTCAGCGGCAGCTTATCCAGGCGCACGAAGGCGCTGGGCACCATGTGTTCGGCCAGGCTCGCCAGCAGATGGTCACGCAGGGTAGCCACGTTGAGTTCGCCATCGCTGAGCACATAGGCCACCAGGCGTTGGTCGCCCGGCTGATCTTCACGGGCTATCACCACCGCATCACGCACGCCGCTGGCAGTGGCCAGGTGCGCCTGGATTTCACCCAGTTCGATACGGAAACCACGGACCTTGACCTGGTCATCGTTACGCCCCAGGTACTCGACACTGCCGTCGGCCAGCAGGCGGCCGAGGTCGCCGGTCTTGTACATACGCAGGCCGGTCGCCGGGTCGGCAAGGAAGCGTTCGGCATTCAGCGCCTCGCGGTTCAGGTAACCGCGCGCCACCCCGGCACCGCCCACGTACAACTCGCCCACCACACCCAGGGGCAAGGGCTCACGGCGTTCATCCAGCACGTACAACTGCAAATCGGGAATACGCACGCCAATCGGGCTCACGCCGACCAAGTGCGCGTCGGCCGCTTCCAGCGCACGGTAGGTCACATGCACGGTGGTTTCAGTGATGCCGTACATGTTCACCAGCTGCGTACCGGCATTCACTGCCCGCGCGTACCATGGCTTGAGCATGCCCGGTTCCAGGGCTTCGCCGCCGAAAATCACCTGGCGCAGGGAATGGGACTGGGCGCTGTTGCCCTGGGCCGCGATCAACTGGCGGAACGCACTCGGCGTCTGGTTGAGGATGCTCACCCGGGCGTCGCACAGCAGCGCGTAGCACTCATCCGGCGAGCGGCTGACCAGTTGCGGCACGATCAGCAACTGGCCGCCGTGCATCAGCGCGCCCCAGATTTCCCACACGGAAAAGTCGAACGCAAAGGAATGGAACAGCGCCCACACATCGTGCGGGTTGAAACCGAACCACTGTTGGGTGGCGCTGAACAGGCGCGCGACCTGGCGATGTTCGATCATCACGCCCTTGGGCTGGCCGGTGGAGCCAGAGGTGTAGATCACATAGGCCAGGTTGGCCGGGCTCAGGTGCAGCCGTGGGTTGGTGATGGGCAACGGGCCCAGGTGGTCGAGGTCGATCTGGGCCAGCGCGCCGACCCGCTGCGCCGTGTTGGCCTGCACCAGCACCGCCACCGGTTGGCTGTCGGCCAGGGTGTAGGCGATGCGCTCCTGGGGATAGGCCGGGTCGATGGGCACATAGCCGGCGCCGGCCTTGAGGATGCCGAGCAGGCCGATGATCATCTGCGGGCCACGCTCCACGCAAATCGCCACGCGCGCGTCAGGGCACACGCCGTGGGCCAGGAGCGCGTGGGCGACCTGGTTGGCGCGTTCGTTGAGTTGACGGTAGGTCAGGGCGTGTTGCTCAAAGCGCAACGCAATGGCATCGGGTTGGGCGGCGGCATGGGTTTCGACTTGCTGGTGAATCAGTTGGGTGTCGGCGTAGTGCGTGGGGCAGTAGTTCAAAGCGTGCAGCAAGTGATGGCGTTCAGCGTCAGGCAGGATGTTCAGGCCGCAGAGCGGCATATCCGGTCGTTGTTCGAGGGCGTCGGCCAGGCTTTCCAAGGCCGTATGCAGATAGCCCGCAACCCGCTGCGCGCCGATGGACGCATCCACCATCAGCGTCAGGGCGAAGTCTTCCCCCAGGTCATCGACGTTGACGGTCAACGGGTAATTCGTGCGCTCTTCGGCGCCCAATACCTGGATACCGTCGGCGACTTCGATCACCGCCGACATATCGGTGGCGGCGCTGTGACGGTAGTTGAGTATCGCGCTGAACAGCGGCGCAGGCGCTGCCACGCCACTACAGCGCTGAGCCAGCGCCAGGGACGCATGTTCGTGATCGAGCAAGCCAGTGAGGCGCTCATGGGTGACCTTGACCGCGGCGCGCACGCCCTGCTCACCGACATCCACGCGCAGCGGCAAGGTGTTGATGAACATGCCCAAAGCCCGTTCACCGCCCTCACCCGCGCCCATGCGCCCGAGCATCACGGTGCCAAATACCACCGCCTCCCGACCGGAGACTGCACCCAGCACCCGCGCCAAGGCCAGGTGCATCAGGCTTGCCACACTCACCCCCAGCGGGCGCGCCATGCTGCGCAGGCGGCGGCTCAAAGCGCTGTCGACGAGAATGCGCACTTCGTCGATACCCTGACCGTCGCCCTGCACATCTTGCAGGCCGAACGGCAGCGTCGGTTCATCGATATCCGCCAGCATGTCGCGGAAGAACGTCTCATGGGCCTGCTCGCTGACGCCATGGCGCACCTGGGCGATATAGCTGCGAAACGCTACCGGTGCAGCGGCCTGGGCTTGCTGCCCGGCCAGATACAGCTGGATTTCATGCCGCACCCCATCCAGGGCCGTGTGATCGAGGATGGTGTGGTGGAACAGCAGCATCGCCACCACCCGCTGGTTGGCCGGGTCATCAGCGAATACCAGGCGCAGCAGCGGCGCCTGGCCCAGGTCCATGCGATAGGCGCGGGCATCATAGCGAGCGAGCAATTGAGCGAGGCGGTCAGCACCGTCCAGATGCGCCTCTTCGCAGGCCAACACAGCCTTGCGCCACACCACTTGCAGCGGTTCGTCCAAGCGCTCCCAGACCATCGAAGTGCGCAAAATATCGTGACGGTCGATGACCCATTGCAGCGCCTCGGCAAAAGCGTCAAGGCGTGCGCGGCTGTCGAACACGAACTGCGCGTGCAGCACGTAGGGGTCGCCCTTTTGCGCCGAAAGATGGTGATAGAGCATGCCTTCCTGGAGGGGTGCCAGGGGGTAGATATCCTGCACATTCGCCACACCGCCGGGGACCGCCGCGACGATGCGGTCGATGGCCGGCTGGTCGAGGTTGACCAGGGCCAGCATGTCCGGGGTGATGCGGTAGGCCGGGCTCAGCCAGTCACCGCCATGTTCGGCGACCAACTCCAGCAGTTGGGATTTGTGTGCGATCAATTGATCCCAGAGCGCGTCGTCCAACGCTTGGTCATCGCCAAGCACGATCAGATCGTCTTCTTCCGTTTGCAGACGGATCGCGTGGGTGGAGATCGCTGCCAGTAAGTCGCTGAACTGCATGGGGAACCTGCCTGATAATTCACGGTTGACGAGAATGTCCGTATTCAGTTTTGCCGCTTGGATCGGCAGTACCGCGCGCCTGTAAAAAACTGCGGGCGCAGCCGTAGGCCTGGAGGGGCTTCCGGCAGGCTTGAAAATTAAGGGATCTGTGGGCTGGGGGGTGACATGGGAAGCGGGGACAAGGAGCGGTACTGCTCGCGCGAGGGACTGTATCGGGTGCTGCGAGCCGATCAGATTTGTACGACGAAAAGCCCGGAAACGTCTGACTTTACCCTCAGGTAATCCCTCTCCAAAGTTTGGTTTGCCGCTGACTTTCTCACCTCGGAAAGTACGGCCAAACACTCGAATGGATAAAGGGCAGAACAATGAGCGTGGGTTATTTCATTGGCAAAGGTGACAAGACCACCTGCGGCGGCGAAGTGCTGGACGGTGATGATAGAGTCAACATGTATGGCCTGCTCCATGCCCGTGCAGGGGATCGGGTCAGTTGCGGGAAAGATGGGCAAATCTATCGGATCGTCGGAGGTATTCATTTCATTCACAGTCATGGCCGGCTTACTGCCGGTACGCTGGACAGCCACAGTGACTGCCCCTGTAAAGCTCGGCTGATCCCTTCGGTTCACAAGGCTACGTATAGGAGCCGAAACGCAGCCCTGCCAACCACCACCGCGGAAACGGCGAACAGCACCCCAGTGGCGCGTTCTCAGCCTACCTACACCCCTTCAAGCAATGGGGCTGCGAATGTCTTTAACGGTGTGATGGGCCAGGAGCCAGGTTTTTACATCGTGCCCAAAAGCATGAGTCGCGAAGCGCTGGAAGCCATACTTTTTCCAGCGCTCGACACGGCTGTAATGCGCAAGTTTCAAGCACTGAATCCCAATACGAGCCACGTCAAAGCCGGCTCGATGATCGTGCTCAGCGATCCGAACAATAACTCCTGCACCTATCAGGAAGCGCAACTGATGCAGGCTGCACAACACGTCAGCGCATCTCTGGAGGAGCTGACGCCGGACGAGGCTGACTTTCTCTATCGCCACGGTGCCGAGATCGCTGGATTTATCGGTCATACCTCAACCTGGCTCGGCGTCAGCGCTGTGGTGATGGAAACGCACATGAACAACCTACGCGACACCCTCCAAGCCATCGAGCGCCTGCATCAACAAACTTATCGTCAGCACGGTCACCTTAAATCGCCCCAGTTCTTCGCGGATCGACAGCGTCTTATGAACCATCTGGATGCCCACCTGCTTAACTCCACGCGCTTACGTGGCCAAACCACCCTGGGCGATCACCCCAAGTTGAAAACGGCCCTAGGTATATCCAGTCGCAGCTTGGTACATCACTGGGACAAAGCGGGTGGGCCTGGGCAGATTCCGGGGTATTCGGCGCATGTGGAAGCCACCAGCCGTGCGGCCAGATACATGAAGGCAGGTGGGTATATCGGAATTGCCCTTGGCGGCGTATCCGCCTCATTGGCAATACAGCAGGTTTGCAATAACGATTCCGGAGCGGCTTGCGAAAAGATCAAGTTTACCGAGGCTGGAAAGTTCGCTGGCTCGGTTGGCGGCGGTGCTGCTGGCGGGTGGGTCGGTGGTGTTGCTGGTAGTACGATCTGCCTGGGGCTGGGTGTTACGACAGGTATAGGGGGCGTTATCTGTGTAGCGGCTCTGGTTGGCACAGGCGCTTGGGCGGGTACGACGATCGGTGGCAAAGGTGGCGAAATGGGCGGAGAAATTTTGTATGAGAAATCTTTGCCATGACGACGGAAGAGTTTTGGAAGTCCTGGCTGGCTTTCTGGATGGTTGCCGGGGGACCGCTTCTGCTTGGCTTTGCCGGCCTCGCATTCAGTATGTACCTCACCCACCGTCACCTGGACGCCATTAAGGAAGCTTTGAAAAACAGCCGTTATATCTACCTTTGGGGAGACAGCCTTGGGAAGCGCGGTTTGATTTGGTCTCTTTTGGAAATGTCACAAATAGCCGGAATGATCCTGATGCCAAAGTTGCATATCCGGCATGGCAAATTGGACCCCGTGGACTATGAAAACTTCCCACCCTATCTAAAGCGTCTTCTCACAATCGTTACGACGATGATCTCTACCGCCCTGATTTGGATGGCTGTTGTAGCCATTGCATTGGAGTTCAGGTAACCCAAACGGGCCTCACCCGAGGCCCCACATCAACACAGCCGAGTGCAATCTCCTGTAATTCACGGTTGACGAGACTGTCCGTATTCAGTTTTACCGCTTGGATCGGCAGTAGCGCGCGCCTGTAAAAAACTGCGGGCGCAGCCGTAGGCCTGGAGGGGCTTCCGGCAGGCTTGAAAATTAAGGGATCTGTGGGCTGGGGGGTGACATGGGAAGCGGGGACAAGGAGCGGTACTGCTCGCGCGGGGGACTGTATCGGGTGCTGCGGGACGATCAGATTTGTACGACGAAAAGCCCGGAAACGTCTGACTTTACCCTCAGGAAATCCCTCTCCAAAATTTGGTTTGCCGCTGACTTTCTCTTACTCGGCCACCTCGGAAAGTGCGGCCAAAACCTCTAATGGATAAAGGGCAAAACAATGAGCGTGGGTTATCTCATTGGCAAAGGTGACAAGACCACCTGCGGCGACGAAGTGCTGGACGGTGATGACAGAGTCAACATGTATGGCCTGCTCCATGCCCGTGCAGGGGATCGAGTCAGTTGCGGGAAAGATGGGCAAATCTATCGGATCGTCGGAGGTATTCATTTCATTCACAGTCATGGCCGGCGTACTGCCGGTACGCTGGATGTGGGAGACAAGATTTATGAGATTTCTCAACCATGACCAGTATCGACAATTGGTCTCCCTGGGTTGCGATTATTGTCGCGGGCGGCTGGCTTGTCCTTGGCTATGCGGGTCTCGGACTTAGCCTGTATCTTACCCATCGTCATCTGAACGCCATAAAGGAAGCGTTGAAGAACAGTCGTTATATCTATCTTTGGGGAGACAGCCTTGGGAAGCGCGGTTTGATTTGGTCTCTTTTGGAAATGTCACAAATAGCCGGAATGATCCTGATGCCAAAGTTGCATATCCGGCATGGCAAATTGGATCCGGTGGACTATGAGAACTTCCCTCCCTATCTAAAACGTCTTCTCACAATCGTTACGACGATGATCCTCACCGCTGCGATTTGGTTGGCGGCTATATCCATTCTGCTGGAGTTCAGGTAACCCAAACGGGCCTCACCCGAGGCACCACATCAACACGGCCAAGTCCAACCTCCTGTAGGAGCGAGCTTGCTCGCGAAAAAATCACAGGCGCCGCGTTTAATCAGGATGCCGGCGTTATCGTTGACGTTTTTCGCGAGCGAGCTCGCTCCTACATGGGGCAAAAAAAACCGCCCTTGCGGGCGGTTCAAGAAAACTCGGCCGTGATCAGAAACCGAGGGTGAAACTCACCGTCACCGCGTGGTCCTTGTCGTTGCGCGAGAGTTGGCCCGAGTAGCCCAGGCCCAGTCTGCCGTTCTGGCTGATCTGGTAATCCAGGCCTGCTTCCACCACCGCGCTGTCCTTGGCAATCGGCACGCCCTGGGTGCTGAACGAGCCACCGCCATTGATAAAACTCAGGTCGGCGTCGGGCTTGGTGTCACCGAAGGCATGGCGCCAGCCGATGCTGCCCCGTGGGGTGATTTTCGAGCCGTTGCCCAGGGTGATGGTCTGGCCAATGCGCACGCCCAAGGTCGAGTAGGTGATGTCCTGGTCGGCATCGCCACGCAGGGCTGCCGAGCCGCCTTTTTCCTTGATCGTGTCGCTGTCGTAGTTGACGTAGGCCAGGCCGGCGAACGGTTCCAGGGCCACGCTAGGGGTTTGGATGGTGTAGCCGACTTCACCGAACACCTGCGCACTGCGTGCCTTGTAGTCGGCTTTGAGGCGTTGGCCCTCGCCGCCGACTGCCACGTTGCGTTTGCTTTCGACGTCATGCCAGCTGTACGCCACGCCCATGCGTGCGGCGAAGGCTTCCTGCTGGTAGGCGGTGTAGGCCATCAGGTGGTAGCTGTCCACATCGGCGCTGGAATTGCGGCGCTTGGCGTCCAGGTCGCTACGGGTGTAGCCGGCGGCCACGCCCACGCGCCAGGCGTCGTCCACTTGCTTGTCGGTACCGAGCAGGAAGCCACTGAGGTTGCGGTCCAGCTTGGCGGTGTTGCTGTCACCGCCCATGTGGCCCCAGGTGCCGAGCACGCGCATCCAACCGACCATCTCGCCATGGCAACCGGCGCTGCTCAGGTGGTTCTCGCTGGGTGCCAGGGTATTGCGCGGGTCGTCCTCGCGGTAGCAACCGGGTTGGCGCAGGCGCTCGTTGACCGCATCACGCACGTAACGGGAGTCTTCAAGCATAGCGCTGGCGGTGCTGGCGTGGATTTCGCCGGACAAGCTGTCGAAGGCCGCACGTGCCGCCGCTGCATCACCGTTAAGCAGTGCATTTTGCACCGCTGCGCCACCGACTGCGGTACCTGTGCCCAACGCCGCCGCCACGCCGCGTTGGTTACCGGTGGCCGCCACGCTGGCGTAGCTGACGTCGTTGCGGCTGACCGCCAGGGCCACTTGGGTTGGGCTGTAGTTCAACGCGGTCGTGAGGAATGCCAGGTTCTCCAGGTTGGTGGTGGCGAAGGTGCCGTTGACCGCGCCCGCCGTCAGCAGGGTGTAGGTGGTGGCGCCGGTATAGGGTGCCAGGTTGATCACACTCAAGGTGCCGCCCAGGTTGGCGGTGCCGCCCACGGCCAGGGAGCCGGTGGTGGATGGGGTGATCACCAGGTTCAGCGCACCGGTGCTGGCGTTGGTGAAGTTGCCGGCCACGGTCAGCTTGCCACCGTCGGGCGTCACCGAGCCGTTGTTGACCAGCGAACCGACACTGCCGTTGCCGGTCAGCCCCGCACCGTTGGCCACAGTGACTTGGCCGCCAAGCACCGCGCCTGGGTTGGCCGCGTTACCCACTTGCAACACGCCCTCTTCCACTGCCACGGTGCCGCTGAACGGCTGGTTGCCGGTCAGCAACAGCGCGCCCGCGCCTTGCTTAATCAGCGCACCCGTGCCGCTCAAGGTACCGCTGAACTGGCCATTGGTGCGTTGGGCGAACAACAACCGCGCGTTGTTGAGGATCCTGCCACGCGGGCTGGGGGTGGTGCCCGCCAGCGTACCGCCACTGACGGTGGTGCCGCCGGTGTAGGTATTGGCGCCAGTCAGCAGCAAGGTGCCCGCATCCAGCTTGTTGATGCCCCCGGCTCCCACCAGCGGTGCATCAATCTGGGCAGTCACGCCGGAATTAACCCGCACTGGCGCCAGGCTGCCATCCGCCGCATTGGTCGGGCTCAAGCTGCCGCCTGCGCCGGCGGTCAGCGTGTAGCCGGCGTCCAGCACTTGCAGGCCGGTGAAGCCTTGGTTGCCGACTACGGTCACGGTGCCGCCCTGCCCGCCAAATACCGCGAACTGATTGGTGGACGCCTGCCCTTGGGTGCCGGTGGGGTCGGTCCAGTTGGTGCCTGGGCCCCAGGTACCGCTGCCGCCGCTGATGCTGCCATCGGGGTTGGTGGTGCCGCCATTCCAGAACTGGATCTGCCCTGGCGCGGTTTGCACCACCAGGTTGAGCTGGTTGGCCAGCGCCGTTTGCAGGCTCAGGTTGCCCAGCGCCACCGGCAAGGTGCCAAAGGTGAGGCCGTTATCGGTCAAGCTGCCGCCGTAGCGAAACAGCTGGTACACGCCGACGCCAAAGCCGCCCGTATCGCTGACGTTAAGCGTGCCATCCAGGGTCAGGTTGCCCGCCACGTTCACCGCTGTACTGGAGGCACCCGGCGCACCGAGGGCGAAGTCCAGGGTGGTGCCCGACGACAACGCCAGCGAACCCACCGACAGCGGCGTCGCGGCACCGGCCTGGAGCACCGAGCCGTCGGCCATGTTCACCGCACCGCCCAGGGTACCGCTGCCGCCGAGGGTCGCGCCGCTGGCGACTTGCACTGCGGCGCTGTTCAAGGTGCCGTTGACCAGCAGGCTGCCGGTGTTGACGTTGGTGTTGCCGGTGAAGGTGTTAGTGCCGCTGAGCAGCAACGCGCCGGTGCCGGTTTTGTTCAGCACGCCGGTACCCGTGAGGTTGCCGGTGTAGGTGCCGTCGATGGCTTGCTCAAAGGTCAACGCCGCGTTGTTGGCGATAGCGCCTTGCAGGCTGGTGGTGTTGCCGGTGGTGGTGCCGCCGTTGAGCGTGGTACCGCCGCTGTAGGTGTTGGCAGCGGTCAGCAACAACGCGCCGTTGCCATTTTTCACCAGGCTGCCGCTGCCGCTCACCACGCCGTTGAGGGCCAGGTCGTGGCTGCCGGCCAGGGTCAGCGGGCCGCCCAGGTTGAGGGCATTGGCCAGTTGCAGGTCGGTGCTGCCATCCAGTTGCGCTGCGCCGCCGACCGTCAAGGCACCACTGCCCAGGGCAGCATTATTGCCGAGGATCAATTGACCGGCGTTCAGGCCTGTGCCGCCGCTGTAGCTGTTGACGCCATTGAGCGTCAGCGCTGCCGCACCGTTTTTCACCAGGCTGCCGCTGCCGCTGATAACCCCGTCGAGGCTCAGCGCGTTGCTGCCTGCCACCGCCAAGGCACCGTTGAGCACGGCCGCATTGGCCAGGCTGACCGCCGCGTTACTGTCCAGGGTGGTGCCGCCGGCCGCCGTCAGAGCGCCTGTGCCCAGGGCACTGTTATTGCCCACCACCAGGGTGCCGCCATTGAGCGCGGTACCGCCGGTGTAGCCATTATTGCCGTTGAGTACCAGGGTGCCGCTGTCGAGTTTGGCCAGGGTGCCAGCGCCGTTGAGGGTCACGCCCGGGGTCGCGGTGGCGTTGGGGTCGACGCGCACCGCGGTGTTGCCGGTGCCGCCATTGACTAAGTTGAGCACGCCCGCCGTGCCGGCGCCCAGGGTGTAGCCATCGGTGACGAACTGCATGCCGGTGATGTTTTGCGTGCCGTCCACCGTCACGTTGCCTGCCGCGCCTTGGAACACCGCGAAGCTGTTGGCCCAGCCTTGGTTGAGGGTGCCGTCGACATTGGTCCAGTTGGTATTACCGGCGTTCCAAGTGCCGTTGCCGCCGTCAATCGCGCCGTTGCCGATCAGGCTGCTGCCATCCCAGAACTGCACGGTGGTGTTGGGCGCAGTCACCAGCAGGTTGACCTTGTTGGTGACCGCGGTCTGCACTTGCAGGTCGCCCGGCACCACGCTGCCTGGCAGTGTGCCGAGCGCCAGGCCGTTATCGGTCAAGGCCCCGGTGTAGTTGATGAGGTTGTAGACGCCGCTGCCAAAGCCGCCGATATCGGTAACATTGAGGTTACCGTCCAGGGTCAGGTCGCCACCGACATTCAGCAGGCCTGTGCCGCCACCCAGCACCGGGGTGCCGAGACCGACATCCAGGTTCGAGTTGCCGCCCAGCACCAACGAGCCCACCGACAGCGTGCTGCCGGAGGCCAGGCCGATGTGCCCACCGTCGGCCACGGTCACCGCACCGCCCAATGAGCCGCTGCCGGCCAGGGTTGCGCCGCTGTTCACCGCCACCGTGCCGCTGGCCAGGGAACCTGTGACATTCAAGGTACCGCCGTTGACGTTGGCCGCGCCGCTGATGCCATTGGTGCCGCTCAGGTTGAGCACCCCGCTGCCGTTTTTATCCAGGTTGCCGGCACCGTTGAGCGCACCGCCAAAACTGTTATCCAGATTGCTGCCACCCACCGCCAGCGTAGCGCCGCCAGCCACCTGCACCGTGCCGGTGCCGGCCAGGCTGTTGAGGTTGGCATTGCCACCCAGGTTGAGGCTCGCGCCGCTGCCGACAGTGACGCCGGAGGTGGTGCCCAGCGCCCCATTACCCGCCGTGGTCACGCTGCCGGCCGCCACGGTCAGTGGGCCGCTGAAGCTGTTGTTGCCGGTCAGCAGCAGGTCCGCCGCGCCATTTTTGATCAGCGCTGCATTGCCAGCGAGTACACCGGCCAGGGTCAAGTTGTTGTTGCCAGCAACCGTGAGGTCGCCATTGAGGTTAACCGCATTGGCCAGCACCAGCGGCGTGCTATTGACCAGGGTCGCCGCACCGCCGACGGTCAATGCGCCCGAGCCCAGGGCCGTGGTGCTGCCGACGGTCAGCGTACCGGCATTGAGCGCCGTGCCGCCGCTGTAGGTGTTGGCGCCGTTGAGGGTCAGGTTGGCGCCACCGGCCTTGGTCAACGAACCACTGCCGTCCACCACACCGTTGAGGCTCAGGTCGTTGCTGCCGCCGATGGTGAGCGCGGCATTCAGGCTGGTGTTATTGGCCAGGGCCAACACCGTGTTGGTGTCCAGGGTGGCTGCCCCATTGACCGCCAAGGCACCGCTGCCCAGGGCCGACGCATTGCCCAGGGTCAGGGAGCCGGCATTCAATTGCGTGCCGCCCAAGTAGGCGTTGGCGCCGTTGAGCGTGAGGTTGCCCGCGCCGGTTTTGGTCAGCCCACCGCTACCGCTGACCAGGCCGTTCAGGCTCAGGTCGGCGGTGCCCAGAATGCCCAGGTTGCCGGCCAGATTGACCGTATTGGCCAGGGCGACCGCCGTGTTGCTGTCCAGGGTGGTGCCGGCGGCCGCGTTCAGGGCGCCGCTGCCCAGGGCAGTGTTGGAAGCCAGGATCAGGCCGCCTGCGTTGAGTGCGGTTGGGCCGGCATAGGTGTTGTTGCCACTGAGGGTCAGGTTGGCGATGCCATTCTTGATCAGGCTGCCCGTGCCCGCCACGGTGCCGGCCAGGGTCAGGGCATTGCTGCCGCCGAAGGTCAGGCTACCGTTGACGTTGAGTGCATTGGCCGGGGGGACCGCCGTGCTGCTGTCGAGGGTGGTGCCGGCGGCCGCGTTCAGGGCGCCACTGCCCAGGGCAGTGTTATTGCCGACCACCAGGGTGCCGCCATTGAGGGCGGTGCCGCCGGTGTAGCTGTTGGCACCGTTAAGCACCAGGGTACCGGTGTCGAGCTTGGCCAGGGTGCCGCCGCCGTTGAGCGCCACGCCCAGGGTGGCGGTGACGCCGGGATCGACACGTACGGCGGTGTTGCCACCCACACCATTGAACAGGGTCAAGGCGCCCGCTGCGCCGCCCGCCAGGGTGTAGCCATCGGTGACGAACTGCAAACCGGTGACGGCTTGCGCGCCGTCAACCGTGACGGTGCCCGCCGTGCCTTGGAACACGGCAAAGCTGTTCGGGGTCCAGGCGGTGTTGAATGCGCCGTTGACGCCGGTCCATTGGCTGCCGCCTGCACTCCAAGTGCCGTTGCCGCCTTCGATGGTGCCATTGCCCGTGGTTTGGCTGCCGTCCCAGAACTGCACGTTGGTGCTGCCGTTGACCAGCAGGTTAACCTGGTTGCCAATGGCGGTTTGCAGGTCCAGGTCGCTGGCCGGGATGTTCACCGGCAGGCTGCCCAGCAGCAGGCCGTTGTTGGTCAGGCCACCGGTGTAGTCGATCAGGCGGTAGATGCCCGCACCGAAGCCGCCGATATCGGTGACGTTGAGGGTGCCGTCCAGGGTCAGGTTGCCGTTGACCTGAACCAGCGCCGTGCCGCCCGTGGCGGGCGCACCGAGGCCCGCATCCAGGTTGGAGTTGGCATTGAGCAGCAGCGAACCGGTGGTGAGG
Source organism: Pseudomonas sp. GL93 (assembly GCF_003408955.1). Lineage (NCBI taxonomy): Bacteria > Pseudomonadati > Pseudomonadota > Gammaproteobacteria > Pseudomonadales > Pseudomonadaceae > Pseudomonas > Pseudomonas sp. GL93. The sequence continues at coordinate 8,202 of NZ_NKRF01000006.1, read as the reverse complement.
GTCGCGCCGGAATTGACGGCCAGGTGGCCGCCGTCGGCGATGGTCACGTTGCCCAACAAAGTGCCGGTACCACCGAGGGTGGCGCCACTGCCCACCGCCACGTTGGCGCTGGCCAGGGAACCATTGACGAGCAAGCTGCCGGCGTTGACCTGGGCGTCCCCGGTCACCACGCTGAGGCCGCCGAGGGTCAAGGCGCCTGTGCCGTCTTTGGCCAGATTGCCGGGGCCTGCCACGATCCCGTCGAAAGTGCTGTCCAGATTATTATTGCCGACGCTCAAGGTGCTGCCGGCGCCTACGGTTGCAATCCCGGTACCCGTGAGGGCGCCCAGGCTGGCGCTACCGCCCAGGTTCAGGGAAGTACCGCTCGCCAGGTTGACCCCGGCGCCGACACCCAGTGCACCATTGCCCAGCGTGGTAAGGCTGCCCGATTGCACATCAAACAGGCCGTTGAAGGTGTTAGTACCGGTGAGGCTCACATCCGCCGTGCCGGTTTTTACCAGGCTACCGCTGCCGGCCAGCACGCCGGCCAGGGTCAGGTTATTGTTGAGACCGCCCACGGTCAGCCCAGCGTTGAGGTTGACCGCATTGGCCAATACCAGCGGTGTGCTGTTGGCCAGAGTGGCCGCGCCGTTTACGTTCAAGGCGCCGGTACCCAGGGCCGCTGCCGTGCCCAGGGTCAGCGTGCCGGCGTTGAGCGTGGTGCCGCCTTGAAAGGTGTTGACGCCATTGAGGGTCAAGTTGGCCGCGCCGTCTTTGCTCAGGCCAGCCGTGCCGGTGACCAGGCCATTGAGGGTCAGGTCGTTACTGCCGGTGACGGCGAGGTTGGCGTTAAGCACGACGCCATTGCCCACACTCAGCGGTGCCGCGTTATTCAGGGTCGCCGCGCCGCCAACGGTGAGGTTGCCCAGACCAAGGGCGGTGGCGCTGCCCAAGGTCAGCGTACCGGCGTTCAGGGTGGTGCCACCCAGGTAGGCGTTGGCGCCGCTGAGGATCAGATTGGCCGTGCCCTCCTTGGTCAGGCTGCCCGCACCGTTGATTGCGCCACCGAGGGTCAGGTCAGCGCTGCCGCCGATGCCCAGGTTGCCCGCCAGATTGATCGCGTTGGTGGTGGTGACCGCCGTGCTGGCGTCCAAGGTGGTACCGCCTGCCGCGTTCAATACGCCCGCGCCCAGCGCCGTATTGCTGGCCAGGATCAGCCCGCCTGCGTTCAAGGCCACAGGGCCCAGGAAGGTGTTGGTGCCGCCGAGTGTCAGGTCTGCCGCGCCGTTCTTGACCAGGCCACCGATGCCGCTGATGGCGCCATTGAGCGCCAATGCGTTGCTGCCACCGACCGTCAGGGTGCCGCTGAGTACCGCATCATTGCCCAGGGTCACCGGGGCATTGCTATCCAGTGTGGTGCCCGCCGCAGCGGTCAGCGTGCCAGTGCCCAGCGCGGTGTTGCTGCCCACCACCAACGTACCGCCATTGAGCAAGGTGCCGCCGGTGTAGCTGTTGGCGCCATTGAGCACCAGCGTGCCGGTATCGAGTTTGTTCAGAACGCCCGCGCCGGTGATATCAACGCCCAGGGTGGCAGTCGCCAGTGGGTCGACGCGCACGGCGAAGTTGCCGCTGCCAGTGCTCAACTGCCCACCGGTGCCATTGACCAGGCTGTAGCCATCGGTGGCGAATTGCAGACCGGTGATGGTTTGTACGCCATCCACGCTCACAGTACCCGCCGCGCCTTGGAACACCGCAAAGCCGCCGCCCCAGGTCTGGTTGGAAAGGCCGTCGGCCGAGGTCCAGTTGGTGCCCCCCGCTGTCCAGGTGCCGTTGCCACCGTCAACAGTGCCGTTGGCAATGGCGTTGCTGCCGTCCCAGAACCGAATGTTCGGGGCCGATACCACCAGGTTGACCTGGCTGCCCACGGAGGTTTGTACCAGCAGATCACCTAGGCCGAAGCCCAGCGGCACCGTGTTGACGTTCAACGCACCGGTCAAGCCGCCGGTGTAGTTGATCAAGCGATACACACCGGCGCCAAAGCCACCGGCATCGCTCACATTAAGGTCACCGGCCAGATTCACGTTGCCACCGACATTCATCAGCGAGGTCAGCGACGGTGCGCCAAGGGCCACATCCAGACTGGCCCCGGCACTCATGTTCAGGCCAGCGGCCGACAAGGTCGTGCCACTGCCCAGCGCCAAGTGCCCGCCGCTATTGATATTCGCCGTACCCAATAGCGAGCCACTGCCGGTGAGGGTGCCGCCGCTATTCACGTTAACCAACGCGCTGCCCAGAGAACCATCGACATCCAGGGTACCCGCGTTGATCGCCGTGTTACCGGTGATGCCATTGATTCCGTTGAGCGTGAGGGTGCCGGTGCCGACCTTGATCAAGCCGCCAGCGCCGCTGAGATCACCGTCAAAGGTACTGCTGGTGCTGACGCCACCCACAGTGAGGTTAAAACCGCCGCCAACTGCCACGCCACCTGCACCGCTGAGGCCAGCCAGGCTGGAATCGACACCCAGGTTCAGCGCAGCGCCAGCGCTGACATCAACGCCGGAGGTGCTGCCCAATGCACCGGTGCTGCCGGTGGTGACGCTGCCGGAGACAATATTCAATGGCCCGGTAAAAGTGTTGCTGCCGCTCAAGGTCAGGTCAGCCAAGCCATTTTTGATCAGCGCACTGGCGCCGCTGATCACGCCGCTGAGGTTCAGGTCATTGTTGCCCGCGAGCGTCAGGTCACCATTCAGGGCAATCCCGTTGCCCAGGGTGAGGGCCGCACTGTTATCCAGGGTTGCCGCACCGCCGACCGTCAAGGGGCCTGCGCCCAATGCGCCTCCCGTGCCCAAGGTCAGCGTACCGGCGTTGAGGCTGGTGCCACCGGTGAACGTGTTGGTGCCGTTAAGGGTCAGGTTGGCCAGGCCATCCTTGATCAGCGCACCCGCGCCGCTGACCACACCGCCCAGGGTCAGCCCATTGGTGCCGCCGACGGTCAGCCCGGCGTTGAGGGCAATGCCATTGCCGAGCGTCACCGCCGAGGTGCTGTCCAGGGTGGCGGCGCCGCCGACGGTCAAGTTGCCCAGGCCAAGCGCCGTGTTGCTGCCGACGGTCAGGCTGCCCGCATTCAGCGTGGTGCCGCCCAGGAAGTTATTGCTGGCGCTGAGTGTCAGGCCGGCCGTGCCGTTTTTGGTCAGGCTGCCTGCACCGTTGACCGTGCCGCCCAGGGTCAGGTTGGCGCTGCCACCGATTCCAAGATTACCGGCCAGGTTGATCGCGTTGGCCAGCGTAGCACTGGTGCTGGCGTCCAGGGTCGTGCCTGCGGCTGCATTCAACGTACCCGCACCCAAGGCACCGGTAGCGCCAATCACCAGCTTGCCGCTGTTGAGTGCCGTGTTGCCCAGGTAAGTGTTCGCTTGATTGAGGATCAGGTCAGCCGGGCCGTTTTTGATCAACCCGCCAAGGCCCGCCACCACGCCGCCAAGGGTCAGCGCGTTGCTGCCGCCAAGGGTCAGGTTACCGCCCAGGTTGAGGTTATTGCCCAGGCTCACTGCTGCACTGGCATCCAACGTGGTACCCGCCGAGGCGTTCAACACACTGGCGCCGAGCGCAGTATTGGAGCCAACCACCAGCGAACCGGCGTTGAGGGCCGTGGCGCCGGTGTAAGTATTGTTGCCCGTAAGCGCCAGGCTCGATACGCCTTCCTTGATCAGCCCGGAACCACCGCTGACAACCCCACCAAGGGTCAGCGGGTTCACGCCGTCTACGGTCAGATTGGCGTTCAAGGTAATCGCATTGCTGGTGGTCAGCGCAGCATTGCTCTGCAACGTACCCGCACCCGCTACGGTCAAGGCACCGGAGCCTAGCGCTGCGGCATTGCCCAATGTGAGCGTCCCGGCATTCAAGGTGGTGCCGCCCTGAAAGGTGTTGGCGCCGCTAAGGATCAACTCGCCGGTACCGGCTTTGTTCAGGCCAGCAGTGCCCGAGATCAGGCCACTCAAAGTCAGCCCGGTAGCAGCCCCCTGCACCGTCAGGCCACCGGTTCCGAGGGTCGTCAGGTTAGCCAGCGTCAAGCCGTTGCCGGTGGCCTCGATAGCGCCGCCGTTAGACGTGAGCACACCGCTGCCAAATGTCGCGTTGTTATTGAATTGCGCCACACCGCCATTGAGCGTAGTGCTGCCGCTGACCAACGGCCCCTGCAACGTCCAGGTGCCACTGTTGATGGCCAGGTTGTTGAAGTTGACATAGTTGGCGCTGGAAGCCGTGCCGGTGCCTGTACTGCCACCACCGACACCCGTCGTGTTTTCAAGGATCAGCGAGTTGCTGCCGCCTGCGCCGCCGTCCACCTGGCCGGTGGGCGCAAACGTCAGGTTCACGCCGATCAGTCCGCCCAGGCTTACGCCGAGGCCGCCGCCATTGGTCACTTGCGAGCCCGTGACTGCCGTAAAGGTGTTGGTACTGGCGGTCCCCATCGACACGCCGCCAGAGATCGTGCCGGTGTTGCGGAACGTGTTCCCTGTAGTGGAGCTCTCGAACGCCACGCGCCCGGTCAGGGTGCCATTATTCGTCATATTGACCTGCCCGCCACCCTGCACTGCCACCACCGGGGTATCGGAAGTGAACAGCGACAGGCCGAGCAACGAGGAAGAACCAATGACCCCGTTGTTGACGATCGTGGTGGTGCCGCCTGCGCCGTTGGTGGCGTTCAGGGCCATGCCGTCCAGCGAGGCCAGGTTCAGCCCCAGCAACGCGCCAGTACCGCGCATGATGCCGGTGGCGCTGTTGGTGATGTTCAACACGCTGGCTGCCGTGTTGCCGATCACCACCCCACCGCTCAACACTGAAACCAATCCCAGGAGTGCCGGGTCAATAGTGCCGGAGTTGTTCAACGTGGCGTTGTTGCCGGTCAGGGTCAGTGCTTTGCCGCCCAGCGTTGCGTTGAGCTGCGCCCCGGCGTTGACGTTGACCGTCAGGTTGTTGACCGCGCTGCTGAAGGTGTTGAGGAACAATGGCAATGACGGCACGCCCGTACAGGTCACCGTCGCGCCGGCCGTAGGACTTGCCGGGCTACAGGCGGCAAACACATCCGGGCTCGCCAGCCCCATCACCAGCCCGGCCACTCCCAGGCGGATTGCGAGAGAAAGTGCAGAAATACGAGGTAAAGCGGCAGTCGCAAGTCTTCTATCCACGTCCTACTCCTTGTGGTCCAAGCCTTTCGTCCGTGACTGCGTGCACGCCTTGCTTCAACGATCCACACGCATCGACTTCGAAACACCTGACCGTGGTGACTACTGATCCAGTTTTTCGAAACGTTAGTAGACCTGCGCGAAAGCCATTGAATTAAATGGTATTAATACTTTCGTAAAACCGGCGTAAGAATGGGATGAGAGCCAACATCCATTGACTGTCGCGACAAAAATACAAGTTTCAAAATGTGAAAAAGCGCTCTAATAGCGCTCTATTTCCCCTGCTGTGGAACACTTTTGTGGCCAGAGATTGCTCCCGCTCGGGTGCGCAGCGCCCGCAGTTTTTTGGGGCCGCTTCGCAGCCCAGCGGGAGCAATCTCTGGCCACAATGGCCCCCCGAGTTGATCCACGTAAACGATGGAGTTCGTAATGCCCCATGAAGGCAACCTGTTACAAGCAGCCGTGGTGTTCCTGTTCGCCGCCGTGCTGACCGTGCCCCTGGCCAAGCGCCTGCAATTGGGCGCGGTGCTGGGCTATCTGTTCGCCGGTGTGATCATCGGCCCGTCGGTACTTGGCCTGATCGGCAACCCGCAAAGCGTGGCGCAGTTTTCTGAACTGGGCGTGGTGCTGTTGCTGTTCATCATCGGCCTGGAATTGTCACCCAAACGTTTATGGGTAATGCGCAAGGCGGTGTTCGGCGTCGGTCTGGCCCAGGTACTGCTCACCGGCGTGGTGATGGGTGCGGTCGCGCTGTGGCTGTTTGGCCAGTCGTGGAACAGCGCCATCGTGCTGGGCCTGGGTCTGGCGCTGTCCTCCACGGCGTTTGGCCTGCAAAGCCTGGCCGAGCGCAAGGAGCTCAACCAACCCCACGGGCGTCTGGCCTTTGCCATCCTGTTGTTCCAGGACATCGCGGCCATCCCGCTGATCGCCATGGTGCCGTTGCTGGCCGGCAGCGATCATCCGACCACCGAGGCCCAAGGCCTGCAACATGTGCTGCAGATCCTGGGCAGCATCGCCGTGGTGATCATCGGCGGGCGCTACCTGTTGCGCCCGGTGTTTCGCATTGTCGCCAAGACCGGCCTGCGCGAAGTGTCCACCGCCACCGCGCTGCTGGTGGTGATCGGCACCGCCTGGCTGATGGAATTGGTGGGCGTGTCCATGGCCCCGGGGGCCTTCCTTGCCGGCCTGCTGCTGGCGGATTCGGAATACCGCCACGAACTGGAATCCCAAATCGAGCCGTTCAAGGGTCTGCTGCTGGGGCTGTTTTTTATCAGCGTGGGCATGGGCGCCAACCTCAGTCTGCTGCTCAGCACACCGCTGGTGGTGATCGGCCTGACCCTGCTGCTGATCGGCTTGAAGCTGCCGCTGCTGTACGCCGTCGGGCGAATGGTGGGCGACCTCAACCGCGAAAGCGCTTTACGCCTGGGCGTGGTGCTGGCGGCGGGGGGTGAGTTCGCCTTTGTGGTGTTCAAGATCGGCCGCGACCAGGGCCTGTTCGAACCGCAGCTGTACGACGTGCTGGTGCTCACCATCACGCTGTCCATGGCCGTGACCCCGCTGCTGTTGCTGGTGTGCCCCAAGCTGTTCAAGCCCAAGGCCAAGCCGGTGGAAGTGCCCGAGGAATACCGCGCCATCGAAAGCGATGCGCCCCGCGTGGTCATCGCCGGCATGGGCCGCATGGGCCAGATCGTGGCGCGTATCCTGCGCGCGCAGAACATCTCGTTCATCGCCCTCGACACCTCGGTGGAAACCATCGAGCTGACCCGCAGTTTCGGTGGTATGCCGGTGTTCTACGGCGACCCCCAGCGCCCGGAAATCCTCCATGCGGCCAAAGTCGATCAAGCGGAGTTCTTCGTCATCGCCATGGACGACCCGGAGATCAACATCAAGACCGCCGAGCTGGTGCGCAACCTCTACCCGCACATGAAGATCATCGCCCGTGCGCGTAACCGCCAGCACGTACACCGCCTGGTGGACCTGGACGCTTCACCGGTGCGCGAAACCTTCTACTCCAGCCTGGAAATGAGCCGCCGTACCCTGGTCGGTCTCGGTTTGAGCCAGGCCCAGGCCGATGCGCGCATCAACCGCTTCAAGACCCATGACCAGCAGGTACTCGCCGCCCAACACGCGGTGTACGACGACGCGGCCAAGGTCATGCAAACCGCCCAGGAAGCCCGTGCGGAACTGGCGCGCTTGTTTGAAATGGACAGGCTTGAGGAAGAATCTTCCGACAAAGTGTGACGGGGCCGATGAACGAGATTGCGAATTTTCTGACAGAATACGCCGCAATTTCGTTCATCCCCGGAGTGCTTCATGGCCACGTTCACCAAGACCGCAATGCTGCCGGCCCTCGCCCTGACCGCCGGCAGCGTGTTCGCTGCTGCCAAGCCCGCCACACAGACCATCTCCACCTTGGGTGGCAAGTTCACCTTCAAACTGCCCAAGGCCTACAGCGCCGACACCCTGCCCTCCGGCACGGCGCAAGACGGCACCGCCGACACCCAAGGCACCCTGTACGCCAACTCGACGACGAAAAGTGTAGTGATCGTCGCCGAAACCGTGCGCAACGATGGGGCAACTATCCAGGATAACGACCCGCAGTTCCTAGACGGCGCCGTGGCCGATTTCGTCAAGGACCAGAGCGCTGCGCTGCCTGACTTCAAGAAACTGGGCGAGAAGAAACTCACCTACAAGGGCCTGGGCCTGCGCCAAGTGGACAGCAGCGCCACCCAAGGTGGTGGCAAGACCTTGAACTCCACATTCCTGGGTGGTTCGGGCAACCACTTGCTGGTGATCCAGGCCATTTCCCGGGCGGATGATGTGAAGGGGCATGCGCAGTTGGTGAAACAGATTACGGGCGGCAAGTAACCCCCCTCTACCAGCCAACACAAAACCCATGTGGGAGCGGGATTGCCCTAATGCCAGTCAGTTAAGGCTTTTTTGTAGGAGCGAGCTTGCTCGCGAAAAACTTACAGGCGCCGCGTTCATTCAGCGAGCACGCGTTATCGTTGACGTTTTTCGCGAGCAAGCTCGCTCCTAC
>NZ_NKRF01000022.1:0-42311 GCF_003408955.1 Pseudomonas sp. GL93 | reverse complement strand
ACCCGCAACCGCCAAGGGCCAACCCTGCCGCCCCTACGCCTCCAAGCACCCACGCCAACGCCGCAAGATCAAAATGCTCGTTGACCAGCAAAGGCTCGATGGAGTCTATAGGCACGAATTGATTGGCGAGCCCACCCTCGTGGGAAAGCTCCATCAACCACAGTTGCTTATTGTCCTGCAGCACCAAATCGTTTTGCTGCTCGCCCTGGTCAGAAAAGAAGCCATGGATCTTGATAACTGCGCCAGACGTCAGGGTGACGATTAACGTACCGCCTTGGCGTTCCATATTTTTTACGTCGGAAGGCTTAGCCGACAAACGCACTACCGACGGAGCATCCAGGGTCAACTCCGACCCGGAAACAGTGACTTCTTTGTGCGTACTTTTATTAACAACAGCTATCAAGTTAACCATTATAAAACCTCTAAAAACAGAACACGGCAGACGAGCAACACGATTGCCGTAAAAATACAGTGTTCGCTTCTAGAAAACTGCTCACTTCAAGATTGTTCACAATCGACTGCAAGTTCACTTAATAGAGCGCCCCTATCAGGAAATATCACCCTCCTCCTGGGGAGTCACCCGAACAAGGTCGCGACGCTGAACACTCAATCCATCAATTACGTATTCAAAACACCCAAAGTTATTCACAACGGAAATATCAAAGACCCAATTGTGAACAATTGACAAGTTAGCTAGCCGTCCCCCCTCTCAATGCTAACCTGTGGATCATTCGAGCCCTCAAAAATATCAATCTTGAACTCGAAAACTAACGTTCACACATAAACCCTTATTCGCCAAGCCGTTATCTTTCTATTTCTGACCATGGATTTCCAGCAAATAAAACTGTCGGTCGCGAGTTAAATTTTATTTATTAATCAGGAAATTAGAAACACATGTTCACATCACGCAGCTTGCTGCTTGGCATGTTGATAATCCAAACGCTCAGTCACACAGCTCAGGCGCGGGATCTCAATCTACCTTGGCTTTCGGAAGAAAAACCGACACCCGTACAGGGCCTGAGTTCGAACCGTTTGGCTGATGAACTGGACATCAAATCCGACTCAGCAAACCGTCATGGGAGCAACGCTCTTCAAAAAGACACTCTGGGCCTGCGAGAGGCGATCCATATTGCCGTCAATCGCCATCCGTCCATCACATCGGTCGCATCGACCATTTCCGAACAGATGGGCCAAGTCGACGTCGCAAAGGCTGGCTACTACCCAAAAATCAGCGCCGGCATCAATGCCGGGCGAGTGAACTCTTACGGTAATGGTCAGATAGCGAGCCTGTCCGTTTCGCAAATGCTCCTTGATTTTGGCAAGGTCAGCGGCTCGGTGACGCAAGCAGAAGGCCAGGTCATCAAACAGCAGGCACTCCTCCTCAAACAAATCGACACTATCGCTGAACAAACCGCCGAAACCATGCTGGAGGTTCATCGCCAGCAAAGCCTGCTGCAAATCGCCAAGGAACAGGTTACAGCGGTGCAAAGTGTGTTGGAGATGGTCAAATTACGGGCGGACTCCGGCCTCACCGCACAGTCAGATTATGTCCAGGCCAGCACTCGATTACAGAGCGCAGAGGCCAACGCACAGCAGGTCGCCACACTGCTGAGACAATGGCGTGCGCGGCTATCTACGTTGGTGGGCAACCCCTTACCCACCGAAGTAGAGGATCCACCCGCCGATCTCGAACGCTCGGCGCGATTGGACAGTACTCCTGATTTTGCATCGTTACCCGACGTCCTGGCCGCCGAAGCCGATCGCAGATCCGCCTATGGCCAACTGGAAAATGCGAAGGCCCAACGGTACCCGACGATCGCATTGGAGGCCGCCACCAATCAGGCAATTAGCGGTACCAACCCAAGCACCGGTGAAGAGCGCGGCAGTTACAACACATTAATGCTCACCGGCTCGATGTTGATTTATCAAGGCGGGGCAGTTTCGGCACAAATCCGCAGCGCGACCTCAGCCATCGATCGCACCGACTCAAGCATCAACGAAGCCAAACTCTCTGCCGAGGACATTCTGCTACGCGCTCGCGAGCAAGCGCTCGGCTCCCGCACTCGCCTGGGCATTTTGGGCCAGCGCATGGCCACCATGACCGAAACCCGTGCGCTCTATCGGGAACAATACAGTGTAGGCACTCGATCGGTACTGGATCTGCTGAACGCCGAGCAAGAGGTCTACCAGTCCGCAGCGGAGCAAGAAACTGCCCGACATGACTTCTGGCTCGGCTTGATCACGTATATCGGCGCTGCCGGATATAGCCGGGACGCCTACGCCTTGAACAATACATCCATTCAACAGATTGAGATTCAGCAATGAGCATCGCCGCGCAATACCTACCTTGGCTGGAAGCAATGCTCAACATTGCAAAACACTATCGGATGGGCGTCTCCGAGGAAACAATCCGTGTATCGCTGGCCTGGGAGCGTGGCAACTCTCCAGACACAGTCCTACAACGCATGGCCGCACAAATGGGTCTGCAGCTTCGATTCGAGGCATTCTCCAAAAAAGCGCTCGACCCGTGGCGCCTCCCCTTGGTAGTGGAACTCGATGATGGACAAGTCGCTGTCATTGATAAAGCCGACTCAGGCGGCAACGTGAGCCTACTCACCAGCGGAGAGCAAGGCTTGTTTATCAGCCTGACCTTCAACCAACTAAGCGAGCGCGCGGTACGAGTTGCGATACTGCGCCCGGAGTCTTCCGTCTCCGATGCTCGCGTCGATGATTACATCAAACCTTATCGATCAAACTGGTTTTGGAGCGTGGCACTACGCGACTGGAAACGCTATGGCGATGTAGCCGCAGCCGCGATGTTCGCGAACGTATTGGCCCTGGCCGGCGTTATCTTTTCCATGCAGGTCTATGATCGGGTCGTGCCTGCCCAATCGGAATCCACACTGTGGGTACTTTTTCTCGGTGTAGCGATTGCCATCAGCGTTGAGTTCATCCTGCGCATGTCACGCTCTCGTATCGCCGACCTCATCGGCAAACGGGCCGACCTGAAAATTACCGACTTGGTTTTCGGCCATGCGCTGCGCCTGCGCAACGATGTGCGGTCCAAATCCACCGGCACGTTTATTTCTCAAATACGCGAAATGGAACAAGTGCGCGAACTGATTACATCAACCACTATCAGCACAGTCACCGATTTACCCTTTGTTTTGCTGTTTCTGGTGATTTTATATATGACCGGCGGCCCATTGGTGTACATCGCACTGGGTGCCCTGCCCTTGCTGATTCTGCCGGGCGTTATAGCGCAGAGGCCATTGGCTCGGTTGTCCAACGAAGGTATGCGTGAGTCGGCATTACGCAATGCGGTGCTGGTGGAAGCGGTACAGGGCATTGAAGACATCAAGCTACTGCGCGCAGAACCACGCTTCCAAAATCAGTGGAACCAATTGCACGCCGTCTCGGCCGAGATCGCCATTAAGCAACGCCACATTATCAACTTGCTGATGACGTGGACCCAAGAGTTGCAAAGTTTAATCTATGCCGCAGTGCTGTTGGGCGGCTGCTATTTGGTCATGAATGGCGATATGACGACTGGCGCATTGGTGGGTTCCTCTATTCTTGCGTCGCGAATGATGGCGCCACTCGCACAAATTTCCAGTGTGTTTGCCCGCTGGCAGCAAGCGAAAGTCGCACTCAATGGTTTGGACGAACTGATGAAACGGCCGGTGGATCATCCTGAACACGCCAAGCTTTTACATCGCCCCGTCATCCGTGGTTCGTTCGCGATGAGCGACATCACGTTCAAGTACAGCGACAAAGACAAAGCCAACGCACTCGAGATCCACCAACTTCATATCCAACCCGGTGAACGCATTGCGATCCTGGGTCGAAACGGTGCGGGCAAATCCACATTGCTGCAGCTGTTAGCGGGCATGCACAGACCTTTAACTGGCACGATCAAACTTGACGGGCTTGAACTGAGCTTGATTGATCCAGCGGATGTAAGACGAGACGTCAGCCTGTTGACCCAAAATTCACGTCTTTTCTTCGGTACTGTTCGCGACAACATCACCCTTGGCCACCCGATGGCAACTGACAGTGAAATACTCGAAGCGCTTTCGTTAAGCGGCGCCCTGAACCTGGTCCAAACACAGGAAGGTGGTCTGGATTATCAAATAATGGAAGGTGGGCTCGGTCTTTCAGGCGGCCAAAAGCAAGCACTGTTGCTGGCGCGAACCATTATTCGTTCTTCCAATACTGTTTTACTGGATGAACCGACCGCTTCATTTGACGATGTCAGCGAACAACACGTCCTGGAACGCCTTGCGCCATGGCTGGAAGGCCGAACTCTGGTGGTCGCGACACACCGATTAGCCGTGCTGAAATGGGTTGAGCGCATCGTGGTAATTGAGGGCGGACGCATCGTCATGGATGGCGCCAAAGAGCAAATTCTGGCGCAGCTCGCCCCAAAACAATAGACATCTGGGCTGCCAGATAACCCTACCATCTTTCAATTGAAGCCACCGCCATGCCTCGTAACGTAGTTACCCCTGCCCTCCCACCTGATTCGCGCCAGCCCGCCCAACGCGTGCCGGACACTCAGCATCTCGACGGCTTCGGCCTGACTGAAAAAGCACTCCCCAGCGCCTCGAAATTGGTCTGGAGCATCGCCTTAGCCTTGATAGCTTTCACTGCCTGGGCTGCGTATTTCAAACTCGATGAAGTTTCCACGGGCACTGGCAAGGTCATTGCCTCCTCCAAGGAACAGGTGGTCAAGTCCCTGGAAGGCGGAGTCTTGGCGGGCCTGAATATTCAGGAAGGCGATATCGTCGAAAAGGGTCAAGTGCTTGCCCAACTAGACCCCACCCGCATCGAATCGGCCGTTGAGGAAAGTGCCTCACGCAGTCGAGCCGCCCAGGCGACTTCTGCACGTTTGATGGCCGAAGTGAACGGAACGGCTCTTGAATTCCCTAAAGAGGTGCTTGAAGAGCCAGGTTTGGTCGCCGCAGAAACGGCACTTTATCAATCCCGTCGCGAGAGCCTGAAAAAAACGCTGTCGGGCCTGGATGAAGCCATGCAGCTCATCCGCTCGGAATTACAATTGACCACTCCGCTGGTAGCACGCGGTGCAGCCAGTGCGGTCGAGGTGTTGCGCTTGAAGCGCCAACTCAACGAACTGCAAAACAAGTACACCGATATTCGCACCCAATACTTGGTAAAGGCTCGCGAAGAACTGGCCAAGGCCAACGCCGAAGTCGAAGCTCAGCAGTCTGTGACGCGTGGGCGAAATGACTCGTTGACCCGCTTAACTTTTACCTCCCCGGTACGCGGGGTTATCAAGGATATTGAGGTCAATACGATTGGAGGCGTGATCCCACCCAATGGCCAACTCATGCGAATCGTGCCACTGGATGAACGTTTGCAGGTAGAGACACGTATTGCCCCACGCGACATTGCTTACATCCACCCAGGCCAAGCGGCAACCGTGAAGATTTCGGCCTACGATTATTCGATTTACGGTGGGCTGCCAGGCAAAGTCGCTCTGATTTCACCTGACACACTCCAGGACGATGTCCACCGAGATGTGTATTACTACAGAGTCTATATAATTACCGATTCCGACTCACTGACCAACAAGTCGAACGAAAAACTGCCCATTGTTCCAGGCATGATTGCGACAGTGGATATCCATACCGGAGAAAAAACCATCCTGTCTTATTTGATAAAACCTTTCAACAAGGGTCGGGAAGCGCTTCGCGAACGCTAACGCGACCCGCGCCATACCGAGCAGTTTCACGCTTCAATCACATGAGCGTTGAAAAATTCAGGGCCGGATTACCGGCCCTGCACTGCTCGCGTTACGCCTCTTCAGTAACCCTCTCCTCGCCTAACGCCTCAAGACGGTAACCAAAGCCATACACAGTGCTTAATACCCAACCGTGTTCAGAGGTCAGTTTTAGCTTATTACGCACTCTATAAATATGTGTATCCAGCGTACGCGATGACAGGGCCTCCCCTCGCGCCCACAAATGCTCGTACAGATAATTACGAGACAAGGGCCGCCCCTGATTGTTAAATAATAACAAGGCCAATTTAAACTCACGGAGCGTTAAAGCCACCGGCGTCTTATCGACGCTGACCTTCGAATCTTGAAGACTGAACTGGATATTGCCAAAATTCAGCGTTTCCCCCGCCTCAGCTTCTTGCGCCTGATAATTACGAATAACATTCCTCAACCGAGCCAACAGCTCGCCCTGGCGAAAGGGTTTGCTGATGTACTCATTAGCACCCGCATTCAGTGCCTGAACCACATCACTCTCCGCCGTGCGCGAGGTCAACATAATCACAGGCGGAACCGGCTCGAGGTGCTCCTTGATCCACTGCAACATCTGTAAGCCACTGATTTCTGCAACCTCCCAGTCGAGAATGATCAGATCAAAGGTTTCTCGCTTGAGTTGGCGTAATAAATCCGGGCTGTTCGAAAAAGCCACGCAAATCGGAAACGTCCCATCATTCAGGCGATAGGAATCGATGGCGTCATGCAAAAGCTCAAGCTCTACCGGCTCGTCATCAAGAATAGCAATACGCATCTGAAAGCTCCTAGCCAACGTGCTAATACCAAAGTGCGAGACAACCCATCGTCTGCGAACCCTGAACAATTGTCACCGAAACGCAAAAACTCGATGTGTATCTATTAGGATGCTCCTATGCACGGTGATTCCTTAAAAATGCCAGGTGGGTGCAGACACAGCGTCCATCCTGGCCTGTGGGCCTCTGAGTCCCCATGAAAACATTCTATTAGCGGCCCCTCCAAAGTGATAGATATTGCAAAAAATAATGTTCGCATTCTGGTGGTCGAAAATTGGCCCTTTCAACTCATGGACACCTTGAGCGAACTTGGTCAGGTCGGATACTTCAACACCTATCCGGCGCTCAGCAGCCAGGAAGCATTGACGACCCTCACCGCGCCACACGCGCCCTATGACACAGCCCTGCTTAGCACCAGCATGGAAGCCAGCGAGCTGACCGACCTGATCCTCAAGCTGTCGAAGGGTAACCTTACCCGCCACTTTGCGTTAATCGGGAACACCCAACCTACCCCTCAATGCCTGAAAACGATTTGTGCCGTCAATCGAGCTGATTTCAGCTTCCTGGGAATACTGGAAAAACCTCTGTCTGCAACCAAGTTGGCGAAGGTTTTAATGATCGCCTGCTTGAACAAACTTGAACGAACTTGAACTAACCACCTGCAAGACCTGTAAAGACAGTCAGCTTAAGGCCAAGCCCTAACGCCACCACAAACGAGAACGCACTGCATTGGCGCCTGTCTTTTTCCGCGTTTCTCTGCAGTGTAGAACAGCGCTCGCCCCTTCGCTGAGCTATCCTCCTGTAGCTCACACCGTAAATCACAATAAAAACTCAACGTTTATCCTCCTCGGGACGATTGCTCATCATGTCCAGCATTCAGCTTTTACGCCAAAAAATCATCCACGAAACCGTCATCATCGCATTGTTCATCTTGCCAGCATTAGGCTATTTATCTGGTACTTATCAATGGTCGCTGGACCAACTTATTTACGATAACGCTGCACTCTTGTTTTCAACAAAAAACGATCAGCTACTCAATATCGCCTCTGATCCGCTGTTAATAAAAAAACTACCTGAATGGATTAACTTCAGCATTTCAAGTGCCTGCGTATTAACCCTGCTAACCCTGCTCTCCACCTTTCAGTTACGCCGGCCCTTCTTCTTATGTTTAGGGTTAATCATCATCCGGTTAACATTCTCACTGCTACTCCTCTTTTTGGGGTGGTGGTCAGCTCCCAGTATCGGCATGCTCGGTATTTTTGCAGCGTATGCGTTCTGGAATTGGCGCCGACTAAATGCAGTGGTGACTTTTCACGGCTTAGAACTAAGCCAAATGGATCACGAGCTTAAAGGGCACACACCGCCCAACATCAGCGGCCAAGGTGATGAAGCGATTGCAAACGCGCTCGCTGTGGAATCTCTGATTAGCCACGTTCACAACTCACAACGCTTCATTATGCAAAGCTTGGAAAGCCTGCCCTTGGCAATTTTTATCGTTGATCCTACTGGCATCGTAAAGCTGGCCAATACCAGCGCCGCCTGCTTGGAAGAAACGCCTGAATACACTTCACAACCTTTAATGGGTCAGAATATTTTCCAGGTCCTGCTTACCCTGGAGCAGCCTCGAAAGGACCCTCAGTACCATTCTCCATGGTCTCATAGCGAAACCTCCGTGGAACGTCTGGACGGACAATTTATCCATGCGACCTCCGGCCGAAGCTATAAAATGCAACTGGCACGGCTGGATACTGAGAAAAGCGAACTCACGGGTTGGATTCTTATTTTTCTCGACCTGACGGTAGAGCATTTAGCCAAAGAACAGTGCACCAGCATGGTACGGTTTTTGTCCCATGATTTACGGGCGCCACAATCAGCCATTCTTGCCCTGTTGGAAATGCAACAAAAAGCTAAAGACCGTCTGCCCCACGAAGAACTGCGCCGCCATATAGAACATCAGGTTGAGCGCACATTGTTCCTGACTGACGGCTTTATACAATTAGCGGAGATACGCTCTAAACCGCTAACGTTTGAACCAGTATTCATTGGCGCGGCGGTCCTTGATGCGATAGACCAAATCTGGCCGCTGGCCAAACAGAAATCGATACGGGTAGAACATACATTCACCGACGATGACACCTGCGTGATGAATGGATCCGAGGAGTTACTGACTCGCGCAGTCTTTAACTTACTTGAGAACGCGGTGAAATACAGTGAGCCCAATACGGTAATACGTATAACGCTCGCACCCTGTGATGCGGAAATAGTCCTCACCGTCAGCGATGAAGGCCGGGGCATTTCAAAAGAAGACTTGCCTAGCCTGTTTGATGAGTTCAGCCAATTCGGCATTGCCAATACCCGTGGAAGTGGCTACGGCTTGGGGATGGCGATAGTCAGGAACGTGGTGCAACGACATAACGCCAAGATCGAATGCAACAGCCAGCTCGGCGTGGGGACGACATTCACGCTGTTTTTCCGGGCAGCTTGATGCACCTCTCCCCTGCCCTAGCGCCGGTCAAGCCGGCTCGACGGGGCCGATAATATTGCGCCGGTCTTTCATCGAACGCTCGTTTTGCTATATTGAGTCCAGATCGACTATCGAGGCTCATCATGCGCTATTCCGCTGAACACAAAGAAGACACTCGTCGCCGTATTGTTGAGGCCGCTGGGGCGACGGCCAAGAAACACGGCTTTGGAACCACAGGTGTTGATGGACTGATGGGAGCAGCTGGGCTCAAAGGCTCTTCGTTCTACCATCACTTCGCCTCCAAGCAGGACCTGTTGGGCGAGGTCATACAGGCTGAGCTTGAAGGCTCGCGCGAAAGATTCGCATGCAAACCAGACGCCTCAAAGCAAGATGCTCTCAAGCAAGCGTTGGCCTACATGAGCGTCCGGCATATCGAATCGCCAGAAGAAGGCTGCGTCCTTCCATCATTGAGCGCAGAGGTCGCTCGGTCCAGTGACGAGGTCAAAAAGATCTATGAAGACTCCATCAAAAGCATTCAACGCGAAATTAACAAGGCCGTCGATGACGGCAACACAACATGGGCGCTTCTTGCCATGAGCATTGGTGCCGTTACGATGGCCCGTGCGATGTCTAGCGACAGGAGTCGCGACGAAGTGCTCAAGGCATGCAGGCTCTCTGCCAAACGAATGTTCGAAGCCTTGGAAGATCAATAGCCGTACTCAAAGGCCCTCAAAGAGCCTGTACGGTTAACCTCGAGTCGCCCCTTCGCATGAAGGGGCGATCCGTTGTTACTTCTCCACAAACGCCCGCTCGATAACGTAATCACCAGGCGCATGACTGGTACCTTCGACAAATCCGCGTTTTTCCAGAATGGCTACCAGGTCTTTGAGCATGGTTGGGCTTCCACAGATCATGACGCGATCGGTCTCAGGGTTGAGGGTTGCAAGCCCAATTTTTTCAAACAACTCACCCGACTCTATCAGGTCAGTTAACCGGCCTTGGTTCTCAAACTTTTCCCGGGTGACCGTCGGAAAATAAACCAGCTTGTCCTTCACCATCTCACCAAAAAACTCATTATCAGGCAGATCATCCGTGATGTGCTCGAAGTAGCCCAGCTCGCTCTTCCAACGTACACCATGGGTGAGAATGATCTTGTCGAACGCCTCATAGAACTCTGGGTCTCTCACCACACTCATGAATGGCGCCAGCCCAGTGCCTGTCGATAACAGGTACAGGTTCTTTCCCGGTTTAAGATTGTCCATGATCAGAGAACCCGTTGGCTTTCTACCAATCAATAACTGATCGCCCACTTGCAGGTGCTGAAGGCGCGAGGTCAGCGGGCCATCCGAGACCTTGATGCTGTAGAACTCGAGGTGATCTTCGTAATGCGCACTTACCACACTGTAGGCCCGCATGAGCGGCTTGCCCTCAACCTCCAGGCCAATCATCACAAATTGCCCGGTCTTGAATCGAAGGCCTGGGTCCCGGGTGGTAGTGAAACTGAAGAGCGTGTCGTTCCAGTGATGAACGCTGAGTACGGTTTCAGGTGCGACAGATGACATAGCTGGCTCCAATATGCTTAGCCACCCGTCATGTTCATGAATCGAACAATCTGAGGGGCTTCATTAAGGTCGAAATAGTGACGTTCAGGTTTGAGCGATATGGCCCCGCGAATCGTCTGTTCAAGCGCATCTGAATCATCGGGGTTTTCGCGCACTACCTGGCGCAAATCGATTGAATCCTCGTTACCTAAACACAGTAATAACCGCCCCTCTGCGGTGACGCGGACGCGATTGCAACTGGCGCAGAAGTTGCTGCTGTGGGGCGAGATAAAGCCCACCGAGATGGGACTGTCATCCATACGGTAATAACGCGCAGGGCCGCCCGTCGTCTTGTCGGTAAGGACCAGGGCAAATTCGCGCGCGATCGTGGTTCTAATTTCATCGCTTGAGACAAAGCTGAGCTGTCTGTCATGTTCACTGATATGGCCGAGCGGCATTTCCTCAATGAAGGTGATGTCCAGCAACTCGCGCCGAGCAAACCTGACGAGGTCGAGCACTTCATCATCATTGCGTCCGCGAAGCACGACGACATTTAGCTTGATGCGATTGAATCCAGCTTGTTGTGCGGCAAGAATCCCATCCAGCACCCTCTTCAGCTTGCCGGTGCGGGTCAATTCAGCGAATCGCTCTGGCCTCAAGCTGTCGAGACTGACATTGATGCAATCCAGGCCAGCGGCTTTTAACGCCTTCGCACAACGATCGAGTCGTTCGCCATTGGTAGTCAGCGCCAGTTGATCCAGACCGGGCAGCCCTGAGAGGTTATCCACAAGCCAAGGCAGGTCCGGATTGACAAGGGGTTCCCCACCCGTCAACCGTATTTTGTTTATTCCCAGAGCGACGAAGGCAGCGCCAACCTGAAGAAGCTCCTCCTTGCGCAGGACCTGAGCCCGAGGAAGAAAGCGCATTTTCTCAGGCATGCAATAAACGCAGCGAAAGTTGCAGCGATCTGTCACCGACAATCGCAGATAGGTAATTGGGCGACGAAAACCGTCCTGCAACACTGCCGCTGAGCTCATGTCAGGCCCCGTTACGATCAAGTTGCTCCAACTTTCCTTTTGCCCCTGCCCATTGCGCGTGTTGAGCAAGGGCTGGCTTCTGTACGGTGATTCGCGTCCAGCCAGGATGCACAGACAACTCTGCATTGAGCTGAATGAATGCGGCTTGATCGTGCGGAACATCGTCCTCGGCGCGAATAGCATCCACTGGGCATTCAGGCTCACATAATGCGCAATCAATGCATTCGTCAGGGTTGATCACTAGAAAATTCGGCCCTTCGTAAAAACAGTCGACGGGGCAGACGGCAACGCAATCGGTGTGCTTGCACTGGATGCACTCCTCCAAAACCACGAATGTCATGTTGCTATCTCCTCACGTTTTTTGTTCTGCGCTACGCATGAATGCGCAGTGGAAAAAGGGGCCAGGCAGTACCGCTGGTGAAACCACCATATTCAAACGTTCGTTTGAGGAACGATCGTTAGGCTATTCCCGAATTTTGACGATGTCAAAGGTTCCACAGAAAAATTTGCCCAGGCGTCGAGGATTGACACGACTCGAAAAGCGAGACTATTGTCTTTTTACAGAACGATCGTTCTATAAAAAATATGCACCCTGAGGAGCCTTCTCGCATGCACACTGAAAAAACCGCCTGCATACTTTGTTCACGCATCTGCGGGTTAACCGTGGACATCGAGGATGGAAAATTCATCAAGATCAAGGGCGACGATGATCACCCCATGTCCAAAGGCTACATTTGCCAGAAAGCAGCTCGGCTTGAGCATTATCAGAATCATGATGATCGCTTGAAACATCCGCTCAAACGTCAAGCCGACGGCAGCTTTGTCCAGGTGAGCTGGGATCAGGCTCTGTCGGAGATTGCAGCGAAACTTAACGCCGTCAAGAAAGAATCGGGAGGTGACGCCTTTGCCTTCGTCGGAGGTGGTGGCCAGGGCAACCACCTCGGCGCACTGTATGGGCAGCAACTACTCGGCGCGATGGGCAGCCGCTACGTCTATAGCGCGCTGGCACAAGAAAAAACCCAGGACTTCTGGGTCAACGGACGCATGTTTGGTGCGCAAACCTGCCACACCACCGAAGATGTCGAACATGCAGATTATGTATTGTTCATTGGCTGCAATCCGTTTCAGTCCCACGGCATTCCCAATGCCCGTGACACGTTGAAAGCCATCAAGAAGGACCCGAACCGTACAATGGTCGTGGTTGACCCGCGCAAATCCGAGACCGCAAAGCAAGCCGACATTCACCTGCAACTTCGCCCCGGCACCGACGCGTTCCTGCTTAGCGCGATGCTGGCCATCATCGTTCGCGAAGGCCTGCAGGACCGCGACTTTTTATCCAAGCATTGCACGGGCTTCGAAGAGCTTGAGAAGGAACTGCTCTCGCTCCCCATCGAGGACTATGCGCGTCGTGCCGACGTCCCCCTGGAGGATGTCTACCACGTAGCTCGAGGATTCGCTACCGCCAACACGGCCTGCGTACGGATCGATCTTGGTCTGCAGCAAACCCTGCATTGCACGCTTAATGCGTACCTGGAGAAGTTGCTGTATCTGATCACCGGCAACTTTGGAAAGAAAGGTGGCAACAATCTGCATACTTTTTTGATTCCGCTGATCGGTAACACTGACGAACGCAAAACGATGGGTGACAAGAAATTAAAGCTGACCACTCACTACCAGATGATGCCCATTTCAGGTTTGTACCCACCTAATATCTTGCCCGATGAGATCGAGCATGGCGGCGTCCGTGCGGTCTGGGTCGACAGTTCGAACCCCATGATGACGGCAGCTGACACTACGGCATATGAGCGTGCATTCAAGTCGCTTGACCTTCTGGTGGTTGTCGACATTGCACTGACTGAAACCGCTCGATTGGCGCACTTCGTACTGCCGGCGGCGTCGCAATTCGAGAAGTGGGAAGCCGCGGGCTTCAACCTGGAGTTTCCTGAAAACTTCTTCCATCTACGCAAACCACTGTTCCAGCCTCATGGCGAGTCACTGCCAGAGCCGGAAATTTACACCCGCCTGCTGGTAAAAATGGGGCTGATCCCTGATCGCTTTCCCCTTCTTGAACGGATTGCCAAACTGGAACCGAAAGCCACCGGCCACCAACTGTTTCTGGCGTCCCTTGCAACAGCATTGGCCCGCAAAAAGTCGTGGAAACGATATGGCGCGTCCATCCTCTATCGGACCTTGGGTAACGCACTGGCAGAAGGAGCGGCAGCCGCAGCCATTTTCCTTCCCTTGGCGCTGGAGTACACCTCAAAGTACGGCAAAGCCGTTAGGCGTGCCGGGTTCGAGGGCAATCGTTTTACGCTGGCTGCATCACTATTCAGGGCCATCTTGAGCCGGCATTCTGGCACCATCATTAGCGAACATGAGTTCGAGGATGTATGGACCCTCGTCAAAAATGACGACGGACTGATCCACCTGCATATCGACGAGATGCTCGCGGACCTGAAAGACCTGAGAACAGAAGCGCAGCCCTTCACTGACTACCCTTTCATATTGATGGCCGGTGAAAGACGTAGCTACAACGCTAACCAGATATTCCGCGATCCAGCTTGGCGAAAAGTTGATAAGGATGGCGCGATGCGTATGCACCCTGACGACGCTCACGCGTTAACCATCATTGATGGAGAACGCGTGATCTGCAAATCGTCGCATGGGCAGATTGAGGTCACCGTAGAGATCGATGACAGCGTGAGGCTAGGAATGGTCACGCTGCCCCATGGTTATGGCATGCGGTTCAAAGGCAGTGAGCCGTTAGGGCCTCAGCTCAATCTGTTAACAAGCGGAGCGCATTGCGACCCCTTCAGCAAGACGCCGTATCACAAGCATGTGCCGGTTAATATTCTCAAGCTTGATCAAACGCTTTCACGTGCGATTGCCTAATCATGAAAAGAAGCGCCGCCTTGAGCGACTGGTTTGTCGCTCAAGGCGTTTCGGATAATGGGTTTACTTATGATTACCGCTGAGGAACTGTTGTAAACGCGCGCTTTTGGGGTTGCCTAACACGTCCTCGGGCCGCCCCTCCTCTTCCACCCGCCCTTGATGCAGAAACAGCACCTGATTCGACACCTTGCGGGCGAAGCTCATTTCGTGGGTCACCATGATCATGGTTCGGCCCTCTTCGGCCAGCCCCTGAATAACCTTGAGCACTTCGCCCACCAGCTCCGGATCCAGCGCGGACGTCGGCTCATCGAACAACATAACCTCAGGTTCCATCGCCAAAGCGCGGGCGATGGCGACCCGTTGCTGCTGGCCACCGGAGAGAAACGCCGGGTATTGATCGGCTACCCGCGCCGGCAGCCCCACTTTGTCCAGGTAGCGACGAGCCCGGTCTTCAGCGTCCTTTTTGCTGCACCCCAACACCCGGCACGGAGCTATGGTGATGTTTTCCAGCACGGTCATGTGACTCCAAAGGTTGAAGTGCTGGAAGACCATTGCCAGCCGGGTCCGCAGGCGTTGCAATTCAACACCGTCGGCCACACGCATGCCATGGTGATCTTTGACCATGCGAATCTGGTTGCCGTCCAGGCTCATGGCCCCGTCATTGGGGGTTTCGAGAAAGTTGATGCAACGCAGGAAGGTACTCTTGCCCGAGCCACTGGCGCCAATCAGGCTGATTACATCACCGGTTCTGGCTTTGAGCGATACGCCCTTGAGCACTTCGTGGCTACCGTAACTTTTGTGTAGTTCTTCAACGGTCAATTTGTACATGTGCACAAGTGTCCTGTACGCAATTATTGGGCGGGTCCAAGGAACGACAGCCACCGACGTTCGGCCAGCCGGAACAATCCGACCAGAATGAACGTGATCGCAAGATAGATCGCGGCAGCGATACCAAATGACTGGAACGTCAGAAAGGTTGCCGAATTGGCATCGCGAGCGATCTTGAGTATGTCGGGCACCGTGGCGGTGAAGGCAATCGTGGTGGCGTGCAGCATCAGAATGACTTCGTTGCTGTAGGAGGGTAATGAGCGCCGTAGCGCCGACGGCATAATGACGTAGGCGTAGAGTTTCCAGCCACGCAGGCCATATGCCTTGGCCGCTTCGACTTCACCATGGTTCATGCAGCGAATAGCGCCGGCAAAAATTTCCGTGGTGTAGGCGCAAGTGTTCAAGGCAAACGCCAGGATGGTGCAGTTCATTGCGTCGCGGAAGAAGGCATCGAGCATTGGCTCGGCGCGCACGGCCGCAATACTGTAGATCCCGCTGTAGCAAATCAGTAACTGGATATAGAGCGGCGTGCCACGGAACAGATAGGTATAGAACTGTACCGGGAAACGCACCCAGGCATTGGTTGAAACCCGGGCAATTGACAGAGGGATCGACAGTATAAAACCGATGACTATCGATGCACTGAGCAGCCAGAGCGTTATCGCCAGGCCGGTCACATGGCGACCATCGGAATAGAGAAAGGCTCTCCAATATTCCTGCAGAAGTTCGATCATCGCATCGCCTCCCGGGAACCGGCCGCATAGAACGTCGCCAGCCGACGCAAGACATAGTTTGAAGCGCTGGAGATCAGCAGATAAATCAAGGCGGCCAGTATCAGAAAGTAAAACAACTGATAGGTACTTTTGCCGGCGTCCTGAGCGACCTTGACCAAGTCGGCGAGGCCGATGATCGAAACCAATGCAGTCGCCTTGAGGATCACCATCCAGTTGTTACCGATACCGGGTAGAGCAACGCGCATCATTTGTGGGAAGACCACGAAGATAAAACGTTGGAAACGCGTCATGCCATAGGCGGTTGCGGCTTCCATTTGCCCACGCGGCACGGCGAGGATCGCCCCGCGAAATGTCTCGGTAAAATAGGCACCGTAAATACCGCCCATGGTAATGACCCCGGCGCTAAAGGAGTCTATTTCGATGTAACCCCAGCCAAGCGCTGTCGTCAGGCTGGTCAGCAAATTTTGCAGGCTGTAGAAAATCAGCAGCATCAGCACAAGGTCCGGTACCCCGCGAATCAGCGTGGTATAGAGCTGCGCGGGAACGCGCAACACAGCCGATCGCGAAAGTTTGAAACTTGCGCCAATAAGCCCCAGCAACGCACTCAACAACAGCGACAGTACGGACAACTTCACGGTCATCCAGGCACCCAGAAGCAACAGCGGGCCGAAACCCTTCAGGCTAAAGGCGGATAACCCCAGAATCTGCAATAGGTTTTCGAACATCAGGCAGCCCTTTGGCAATCATGAAAGTGCCCACCCGGAGGTGGGCGACGTGGGCTCACTTACCGCTGTAAAGATTCAGATCGCCAAAGTACTTTTGCTGCAGCGCAGCGTAGGTGCCATTGTCATGCAGCGTTTGGATACTTTTATCCAGAAGCGCTTTAAGCTCTTGATTACCTTGCGTAATCCCCACTGCTGTAGTGTCTGGCATCAGCTCGCTGTAAACCGGCTCGCTCACCTCGAAACCCGCACCTTGCGGCGACTTTAAAAAGCCCAACTTGGCTTGCGTCAAGTCTTGAAGCGAAGCATCGAGGCGGCCGGAAACCAACTCGGCGTATATCAGGTCCTGGTTGGCATAGGCTTGGGTTTCTACCCCTGCCTTGTCCAGCACGGCTTTGGAAAAGACCTCCTGAATAGAACCCTGCTGGTAGCCCACTTTCTTGCCTTTGAGCGATGCCAAGTCAGCACTGATACCGGCGCCCTTTCTGAAGGTAAGGGCATTGGGGCTAGACCACAGCCCACTGGAAAAATCGATCACCTTCTTACGGGTTGGGGTGACTGTCAGGGATGAGAGAATACCGTCAAACTTGCCCGCTCTGAGACTTGGAATCAGACCGTCGAAATTGATTTCAACCCATTTGCACTTGGCCTTTAGTTCGGCGCAAATAGCATTACCCAAGTCAATATCGAAGCCCACGAGGCTGCCATCAGCGGCCTTGGACTCAAAGGGTGGAGAAGACGGGCTGACGCCAAAACGCAGCTCTTTGTAATCCTGGGCTAGCGCAGAACCCACTGCACCACAGAGAACCAATGCAGACAGAGTCAGAATTGTTTTTTTCATTGTTATATTCCTGGAGTTCAAGATAAGCGTTTGTAGAGACACGGTGTTTGATGCTTGTTTTGCGTTTGGTGGTGCTGGAAAACGTTATGCGCAATAGAGCGAGCCCCAACGCACAGGCTCTTTGCCTGCGACAAAGGTCAGTTCGGTATTGGCTTCGGTGAAACGCTCGACCACCCGCGCATAGAAAACGCCAGCAATGTTGCTGTAGAGCGTACTGACTTGGCCGCTAAGCGGATCAATGACATCAGCCAGTGCCGTCCCCGGGCCCACCTTGCTGCCAAGTGCCGCACGGTACGCAACCACGCCAGAGTGGGGAGCATTGAGTATCTCTACGCCGGCCCAAGGTGTCGGTTCACACAGAGCAGGCGTTGCCTTGACCTCTGCATCAGTGATCAAGCCTATTTGCCCCAGGTACGCCAAGAGCGCATCGGCATCGTGTGTCCCCAGCTCATGGCTGACATCGTAGAGGCCGCGCAATTCCAGAGTGGCCGAGAAGGTCGCCATGGGAATTGGCAAATGTGGAAAACGCTGTTGCAGCCTCTCCCAGACCGCGGTGAAGGAGTCCGCAAACGTATGGGTTGTGGCGCCGGGGCCACCCGCCTCCACGGCGTGCAGGATGGCATGGGCGCCTATGGAGCCGCCCAGTGTTCGCGCCTGGTCCTGCTGTTTACTGTGCGCGAAGACATGCACCAACGCCTCACTGTCACAGTGCAAGTCGAGTACGTAGTCGGCGGCACTGGCCAGGCGCAGTAACGTCAGGCGCAACGACTCCAACTCGGTACGTGGCTGCAACACGCCGAGGCGTTCGTGGATGCTGCGACGAATGAGCGCGACGTTGGCACCCGCATCGCCGCCAAGTGCACGGCTGATCGGTTCGTGCACCAGTTCGGCGAGGTCAGGATAGTTGCGATTGAAGTTCTCTTTGCTGGACAGTTCGAAACGCCCCACGTGATGGCGCCCGAATACAAAATTTCCGAGACCGATCGGGTTGGCGACGGGTACCAGGATTATCTCGCCAGTCAGGCGGCCTGCAGCTTCCAGCGCCAGCAGGTAGTTCTTGAGGTGGTGCAAGGCCAGCATGCCGGGGTGCTCATCGGCATGCAGGCCCGCCTGCATGTACACCTGCTTCCCTTGCCCCTCAGGGCCAAAATGCATACTGATAATTTCACGTTGTGCTCCAAGGGTCTGAGGCATAAGTGCATGTCGATGTACTTTCATTGTGATACCTGAATGGCACGAGAGATTAATACGGCAGAGCCGGTACCAGATGAGAAAGGCCTTGCTGTATGTACCGGCATGGCTCACACGTTGGTGTGATCGCAGGCATACACGAAGACAATGCCCATGGCCTGCATGGCAACAATAAAAATGTAAATGTCTCGACGCCAACGTACGCGATATTAGCTTTCATTCCATACACAGCTGCCCCTAAGATGAACGCACCTGTATTGGTCGAAAAGGCTGCACACTCGAATGAACTCGCCGCAAAAAACATCGCGTATCGGTCAGTTGGTGCAGCACTTTTCGCAGTTGATCGATCAGGCCAAGTTGACGCCGGGCGCACGCTTACCCTCCATCAGATCGGCTGCCAAAGAGTTCAAGGTCAGCACCTTCACCGTGGTACAGGCCTACGATCGCCTGGTCGCTTTGAGTTATGTCGAGGCGCGCAAAGGGGCTGGGTTCTTTGTCGCAAGGGGCTCTTCGAGTATCGAACAGAAACGCAGCGCGGTACCCCTGCAGGATGTCTATTGGTTGTTGAATGACGGGTTCGATCCCGCCCCAAACGCCTTGGCACCGGGGGGCGGTTCCCTGCCGGATTCCTGGGTGGATGAGCCTGGCCTTCGTCGTGCCATGCGTAGCCTGGGTCGTGGCTGCGGACCACTCGCAGAATACGGTGACTCCCGTGGCCTTCCGGCCCTGCGGCAATGGCTGCAGTCTTACCTGGGCGAACGAGGGGTGTACGTGGAGAGTGAGCAAGTCGTGCTCACCCAGGGTGCCAGTCAAGCGCTCAATCTGGTGATCAACACGCTGCTCCAGCCAGGCGATTGTGTGCTGGTAGATGACCCAGGCTATATCAACCTGCTGGCAAATCTGCGTGACCACAAAGTGGAAGTCGTAGGGGTTCCCTGGACCCCGCACGGGCCCGACATAGCGAAACTTGACGAGCTGTTGGCCCGTCACCGGCCCAAGGCTTTCTTCACCAACCCATGGTTGCAGAACCCAACCGGCTCCAGTTACAGCCCGGCGGTGGCCCATCGCGTACTGCAACTGGCGGATACGCATGATTGCTGGATCGTTGAAAACGACGTGTATGGCCAATTGGTACAAAACAACCAACCGTTATTGGCGGCCCTCGACAATTTGCAGCGAGTGATTTATGTCGGCAGCCTTTCCAAAAGCATGGCGCCCTCACTGCGGGTTGGTTTCGTCACTGCCGAACCCGCAGTTGCCGAAGCCTTGCAACACTACAAGATGACTACTGGCCTCTACAGTTCGCAGCTCAGCGAACATCTGGCGTTGCAGATGCTAAACGACGGCAGCCAGCGCAAGCGTTATCAGAAACTGCGTGATCGCCTGTGGCAGGCCCAGTTGTTCGCCCGCCAGCAAGCCCAACAAATGGGTTGGCAATGCTGGGCGCCCATCGCGCCGACGCCGTTTTTGTGGATCGGTAGCAGCCAGCAGGATTTCGACCCTGTAGCGCTTGCGCGCGCAGGGCTCAAGCAGAATATCCTGCTGTCCCCCGGCTGCATCTTTCGCCCAGGCCTGGAGGCAACTCCCTGGCTCCGCTTCAATGTGGCGTTGAGTGAAGACCCGGCAATTTGGCGCTTTCTTGCAGAAAGCCAAGGCAACACGTCACGGGTCACATAACGTGAATGCTCGACGCCGTTAAATCTCGCATCGCCAGCGCCCGGTATTAGCTGCTGGGGCGCGTTTATATATCCCTGATAGGTTTCCACTTCGCACAAAAAAGGGTCAACCTTTCGGTGACCCCTCGTTGTTCTCTGCGACAGCGCAAGACGCTCTAAATTGATTTATTGCCAATCGCCCGCGCGACCAGCCCTCCCAGAACGCCCCCCGCAATCGGAGCGAACCAAAACAACCAAAGCTGAGCGATATACGCATCTCCTGCAAAAATGGCTTGACCAGTACTGCGCGCAGGATTGACCGAGGTGTTAGTGACGGGGATCAGCACCAGGTGAATAAGTGTCAGCGTCAGGCCAATGGCAATCGGTGCAAACCCGGCCGGGGCCCCAGCGTCGGTGACTCGCATAATGATAAACAGGAAAAAGAACGTCGCGACGAATTCGATGATAAGACTCGACGTCAGCCCATAATGGCCCGGGCTTAACTCACCGTATCCATTGGAAGCAAAACCGCCCAGTTCAAATCCAGGCTTACCGCTGGCAATGAGGTAAAGCATCCCCGCCGCAGCCAGTGCCCCCAATACCTGCACGACAATGTACGGCAGGATGTCTTTTGCCGGGACTCGCCCACCAGCCCACAGGCCCAATGTCACGGCGGGGTTGAAGTGCCCTCCCGAAATCGACCCAACGGCGTAAGCCATTGCCAGCACAGCGATGCCAAATGCAAGGGATACACCTACAAACCCAATGCCCAACTCCGGGAATGCAGCCGCCAGGACGGCACTGCCACAGCCGCCGAATACGAGCCAGAAGGTACCCAGAAACTCTGCTGACATTTTCTTAAGCATTTAATTTTCCCTATTCAAAAGTTAAGTTATACAAACGCTACAGCGCGCTCTTGAGTTATTCCGGTGCGCAACTCCACAGCCTCACGGACCTGCGGATAGGCACAGACCCAGGCATTGTTACTTCCCATACCCTTGAAATGGGCTACCGCCTTGGGAATAAGCCGCCCCAGGCAATACACCAGTTCATTATCTTCATGCGCAGAGCTTCCCGCACTTTCATCATAGCGACCGATTGCAATCCCTCGTTTTCGAACGAATATGGACAACTCCGCCCTGAGATCAAGCTTGACCCGAATATCTCTATCAATACGCGCGTACAGCAATACCAAGTCTTCCGCCGCAGCGGATCGCAAGGAGTAAATATTCATTCCCGGCTCAACATGCCGCCCATATTCCAATATCACACTTTTGAGCAACAACACCAAACCCAGTGCGGCATTGACTTCCGCCTCCGCACCCAGGTCCGCGTAACACATCAAAGCGTTGGCCGCGACGGCGTAGCGGTGAGCCCCTTCGAGCATAACTTCTGGCATAGGTACCTCATTCAGTTACTGTACATCTGCACCAGCCCCTGGTTTGCTCACCCATTGTTTAAGCCGATAGCATGAACACAATCAGGTCACTGAATTCCCGTGACCGAGCAGCTAAAACACCCAGCGCTGTTGCGTGGGTGAACCATCAAATTGAAGGTGTACCGATTCGATAGGAACCAGGCATGTTGAATCCTTCGCCACGGTGCTGGCCCTCATTGAGCCGAAGTGAAGCGGTAAAAACTTCTGTTCTACAATGACCGTCGACTGGAACGTGGAGAACCCAACCCCGACACCTGCCACCAACATGGGTACTGCCAGACTGACGGCCACTTTAGAAAAATTCTTCAGACGCATTTTCCCGATATTCCCTAGCCATACCGATGATTTATCACCTCTCTGGCAATCATATTTGCTCAGATATCGCAGCTGTCCCCTCTCGCAGAGCCCCTGGCTGAACGAGCGATCCCGACTCTAGTTCAGCCGCTCGTCGTCTGTCACGGATACAAATCTGAACAAATTCAAACATCCGCTGCCGATGTGCCAAATAAGAGGCGGCATTTCTCAAATGACGGAGCCACCCACATGCCCCCGACCTCGAAGCGAAAACACTCGCAGCGTGGAGATTCAAAATTGTTCAAACTCGCCGCTGTTCTTTTCCTCTAGGATCCAGCCAACGCCAGACCCTAAATACACACGAGTACTTGCCATGGCTACCGGTGCAGTAATTAATAACCACCGCGACAGGGAAGCCGCCTTTTTAAAAGACATCACCAACGCTATTCGAAAAGAGGAGCTGTTAATTTACTTGCAGCCGCAAGTCAATACTGTCAATGGCGAAGTCACCGGTGCCGAGGCGTTGGTCCGCTGGCTGCGTCCTGGCTCTGGCTTGTTGACACCCGATTATTTTGTCCCCCAGCTTGAAAAAAGCGGAAGAACCACCGAGCTGACTCTTTGGGTCTTAGAGGCGTGCATGGTGCTGAGCCGCAATCAAATACAGACCAAAAAAATTCAAATCAGTGTCAACCTCAGCGTGCATGACCTGGAGTTTCCAGGCTTCGTACTCTTGGTGGAAAGCCTGCTTGATCGAACCGGTGCACAGGCCATTGATTTTTGCCTGGAGATGACAGAGTCCAGCATCATGCATGACTTAGAAAAATGCCTGACGTCAATTTCGCGGCTACGCCAATTGGGCTTTACATTTTCAATCGATGATTTCGGCATCGGCTACTCATCGCTTTTTTATTTGTCGAAGCTGCCTATCGACGAATTGAAAATAGATCGCTCATTCGTCGAACGGTTGCACGAACCCAAACAGTGCGAAATCTTGAAAGCGATCATTCAGCTAGGTCTGGTTCTGAAACTGCGTTTGGTTGCCGAGGGTGTCGAGGACCTTGAGACTTATGAGTTACTGGCGCACCTCGGCTGTCAGGAGATCCAGGGCTACCTCATTGCCAAGCCAATGCTGGCGATCGAGTTTTTTGTATGGTTGAGTGCATGCAATGGATATTGGCGCAATTGCGCAGGGCCTTTAGCTATCGCTTCGTTGCGCTGAGGTTTAATAAACACGTGAAAACTGAGTACCTATGAAAAATCGCAACCTTATAAATACTCACCTTCACCGGGTGTTTTCACTGAGCCTTCTGACGTTGGCAGCGTGCTCCAACGGAGGCGGACAATCACGCACTGCCGATGTACCTATGATCATCAACGACCGCCCTCCCCTCGCCGGCGCACCGGCCAAGGTAGTGACCACCGCCAAAGGTGACGTCTACGCATTCAGTTTCGAGGAACAGGGCCGACGAATAACGTGCCAGACCCCCGTCGAATTGGATGAAAATAAAAAAATAGTCACACAAAACCACTGGAGTCTTCACTGCACTCAACCCAGTTCCCAGCAGCTCAATCAACCTATTCCTAAGCGAGAACTGAATATCCCCGCCGATACGCTGTTTGATTTCGGCAAATCTGCCGTACAAGACATGAAAGCCACAGGCCGACAAAGCGTGGAGCAACTCGCCAGATTGGTCAGCAAAGAATACAGCCAGCCACCTCGCTGGATACTGACGGGTTATACCGACCGCATCGGCCTTGCTGCCGACAATGTGACGCTGGGGTTGGCGCGCGCCCAGTCAGTGGCGCAGGTACTCCAACATACAGGCATTCCCCAGGACAGCATCACCGTGCAGGGCAAGGGCAGTGACAGCCCTGTTGTCGATTGCCCAGGCACCGCGCTCACTCCGGAACTGATTCGTTGCCTGCAACCCAATCGCCGGGTGGCTATCGAGGTGATCGGCAACTGAGCTTTTTTCCAACAATAAAGCCGCCACTCGCCAATTATGAACAATTGTCACCAAAACGGCAGCGATGATGTTTTTAAAAAAGGTTCCGTTATCCTGAGGATGAATTCCAACTAATAAAACTCAGCTTGGCCATTTGACTGAGTCACCCGAGATTTCTTTGTGCCTTCAAAAGACCGCTCTTCAAAAAAAACTGGGCGCGCCTTGACCGTGCCCCTGCCTGCAAGAACCCAATCCCTTACGCACCACTCGGCCCTGCCGCACCAGCAAGGATAGCGTCATGGGTAGTAATGTGGTTTTCAGCATGAGCCTGTGTGCCGGGCTCTCAGTGGTGTTTCTGTCAGGCTTGACCCTCGCCGATCCGCCGTCAAACGTTCACATCGTGAAAAAAGGCGACACCTTGTGGAATATCGCCGGGCGACATTTGCAAGACCAATCAAGCTGGACGCAAATTCAAAAGCTCAACAGCCTCAGTGCCCCAGAAAACCTGCAAGTGGGCACCGAGTTGAATATTCCGCTCAAGGGCAATGCGTTTCCAGTCAGGGTCGTTTATCTCCAAGGGCAAGGGTGGCTAAGCTCCCCCGGTCAGGAAGAGCGTCCACTGGTACAAGGCATGACACTCGATGTCGGGCACAGTGTGCGCATCGACAAGGACTCGTTCGTGACCCTCGGTTTTGGCGACGGTGTCAAAAGCGTCTTGCCCTCTCTTAGCCGCTTTACCCTTGGCAAAGACGCAACACATGGTGCACCGCAAATACTCCTGCAAAATGGCGAAGTCGAGTCCTACGTTCCCAAACGTGCTACGCCCTTCAACAGTTTTGAAGTCATTACCCCTCAAGGTGTTCTGGGTGTTCGTGGCACCCACTTCCGCGTACGTACGGATACGCCGCAACGCTCCGTGGTGGAGGTTTTGCACGGTAAGGTCGTGGTCAGCAGCACCGGGGTGAAAAACCACCCTGAAACCCCAGTCAACGCCAACCAGGGCGTGGCGCTGAATGCAGGCGCAGTGGCAAACGTGCGGGAGTTGTTGGGCGCCACTCAAAGCGCCGAGCAAATCACGGGGGCACCCGACAATGCCACTTGGCAGATTCGCGCCCAACCCGTACCCGCGGCGGCTCAATACCTGGCCCAACTGTCGCGCAGCGCAGACTTTCTGGCGATAGAACAGGACCAACTCAGCCCTCATCCTCAATTCAGCTTCAAGGGTCTATCCGATGCATTTTATTACGTGCGGATCGTCGCTATCGACAGCCAGGGCCTACGGGGAGCGCCTGCCGAATTCCTGCTCCTGCACCGTACTGCCAATGGTGGCGTGGAGGTACGGCAAGAGGGTCAAAGCACCCTTTTCAACTGGACTGCTGCACCGCATGAATCCAGCAGGCAGTACCGCCTGATTATCTCAAGCAATGCCGACCTTTCCTCGCCGTTCATTGATCAGCGTGGCATTCAAAGCACGTCGATCAACCTCCATGATCTACCACCCGGCGCACTGCATTGGCGGGTTAGCACCGATGAGGATGCGCTACCCTTGGTTATAGGGACTGGCACCCTTCACTGACAAGCATTCGTCCTTTTTCTCTTACAAGGCTCACTGACTTATCGTGCTTAGCGTCCAACAATTGCTTCGAAGAATTTTCTGGGAATGGGTCATCATCGCGGTACTCCTGTTACCGTGCGTGGGCCTGCTGGCCTATCAATCGTCGTCCACGGCGGATCGATTCATCTACGACACGTTGATGCAATTGAACCTCGCGCCGACAGACTCACGTATTGTGTTGGTGACCATCGACGATGCCAGTATTGCAGCGATAGGACGCTGGCCATGGCCTCGAGACAAGCATGTCCAGTTACTGAACAAACTGGCGCAACTGTCGCCTGAAAGCGTGCTGTACGACATCATCTTTACCGAGCCAGACCCGGATCCCGAGGTGGATGTGCGCCTGGGCGCCGCAATGGCACGCGTTGGCAAAGTAATGGTTCCAACACTTCGTAACCCCACTATTCAGCCAGGGGAACTACCGCACTTCATAATGCCTATCCAGCCGGTACTGCAGGGCGCAGAGGCCGTGGGGCAAATCTATGTGGCTGCCGATGTCGATGGCGTCGTACGTCGTGTCTTTCTCAAAGAAGGTAACCTTAACGGGCAACTCAACCATCTGACCTGGCTGGCTTACACGAGCACCTTCCCGGCTGACAAGCAACCGACCATGCCGTCCACGAGCAGCCTTACCCATCTGGGCGGGGAGTGGTTCGGCACTCATGAAGTACTCATCCCGTTCAGTCGCATCAGCCCTTTCAAAAACAGGGTTTCGGCCGTGGATGTGCTTAACGGCAATATTCCCGCCGAGTTGCTTCGTGGCAAAATAATTCTGGTCGGCGCCACCGCCTCAGGGCTAGGCGACCGTTACCCCACGCCCGTAACGGCCTCTGAAGGCACTACGGCAGGCGTGGCAATCCAAGCTCAGTTGCTCAATGGCATACTCACAAATCGCCTGATTACCAATGTTCCCACCTGGGTTTCGGCGAGTCTTTCGATAGCCCTGGTGTTAATTGCACTAGGCTTGCTTCTGACATCCCGTCTGCGCCTTACGTTTCTGATTTCCCTGAGTTTTATCTTTACCTGCCTCCTCCTCAGCTTCGACATGCTGTTATTGGGAGTCTGGTGGTCACCCGTCTCCAGCATCACAGGCATAGCCCTCGCCTACCTGTTCTGGAGTTGGCGACGACTGAACGCCGTGGTGACTTATTTCGGTCTTGAAGTTGACCGCTTATCCCATGAGTTGAAGTCCCAGTCTGTACTGCCCAAACCCGCCCATCATGGCGACAAACTGGTTCGTCGCACGCTGGCATTGGAGGCAATGATCGACCATACCCGTAACTCGAGACGCTTCATCGCCCAGAGCCTGGACAGCCTGCCCCAGGCGATATTTGTGACTGACCTTAAGGGGAAGATACTCCTGGCGAACTTGAGTGCATCAACGCTACAGGCCAATGAGTCGCAAGACAAAACCAAAGCGCCCAGCCAGGATATTTTTCAAGTATTGAGTTGTCTGGAAGGTGTCGATGAAACCGGCGATGTACCGCGCATTGCCGAGCGCCTGGCAGGACGGGTAGTACTTACACCTTCCGGGCGCAGCTTCAAGGTTCAGATATCCCCGCTGGACACCGCGCCAAGTGGCTCCACAGGCTGGTTGATTGGGTTGGTAGAGTTCACGGTAGAGCGCCTGGCCGAAGAGCAACGAGACAGCATGCTGCGCTTTCTTTCTCACGACCTGCGCGCGCCACAGTCCGCGATCCTGGCACTTCTGGCCATGCAAGAAAAATCCATGGTGTCCTTGCCCATCGGCGAGCTACGTCGTCATATCGAGCATCAAGTGCGACGTACGTTGAAACTGACTGAAAGCTTTATGTTATTGGACACGGCAAAGTCCAAGGAGCTGGAGGTTGAAGAGGTACTCATGGCAGCGCTCGTCATGGATGTGGTCGATCAAGCCTGGCCGCTGGCTCGGAACAAAAACATCCATTTCAAACAAGACATCGTGGATGACGAGTCCTGCGTCGTAATGGGTTCTCATGAGCTGCTGACCCGCGCGATCTTCAATTTGGTGGAAAACGCCATCAAATACAGCGAACCCCGAACCACCATCCACCTGAATTTATCTTTCCAGGACGGTGAGGTGATTCTGCGTGTTCAAGACGAAGGCCAGGGCATCAGTGAAGAAGACTTGCCACACCTGTTCGATGAGTTTCGCCAGTTTGGCAAAGGCAGTAAGAAAGGTCATGGTTACGGCCTGGGTATGGCCTTTGTATACAAGGTCATGCAGCGGCACGGCGCCCGTATTGAATGCAGTAGCCAACTCAACGTCGGCACCGTTTTTACGCTCTATTTTCAACCGGCGTTACCACTGGATTGAATAGCCGTCCACACGTAACAAACCCAACGCCTAAACCTTTCAAATTAACAGCCCCACCGGGCATATCAGGGAAATACAACGCATGGCAGCGTCAAACAGATGGCTGATGTCTTCACTGGCCTACTACCTTGATTTTTTTACCGCGCCACTTTTCGCCGCCGTTGCCCTGTGCATCGCGCCCGTTCATGTGGGCCAAATGCTCGCAGGTCTACTGACCTGGACACTGCTCGAATATGCCGTGCATCGTTTTCTCTTTCACGCGCGATATCGTCAAGAGCATTGGACCCATCACGTTGATGTTCGCGCCTACATCGGCGTCTCAAGCTGGAAGACCAGCTCTGCTTATGCCGTACTTTTATTGCTCGCCTGGCTCGCCGGCCTGACGTCAGCTTTCGCCGGGGTCGTCATGGGCTACTTCTATTACATCTCGGTGCACTACGTGATGCATCGTCCGGACCATTGGGCCTATCGGTTTATCACGGGGCTCATTGCCAATCATGAGCTCCACCATCGCAAGGGCATTGAGAAAAATTTCGGCGTGTCTTCGCCACTCTGGGACCACGTCTTCCGTACCTACCTGAATGCGCAAGCGCCCAGGGCGAACGGAGAGCAAGCATAGGGGCCTGCGTCACTCTCAGCTACTCAACAGCTCACTCACCGGAAGACGATGGGTGGTCTTCATTTCCCGCAGTGAAAGGTTCGACCGGATGCTCAACACGCCCGGCAGCTTTCGCAGGACTCTCTCAACGAATCGGCTGTAGCTGTCCAAGTCTCTTGCGACGACTTGCAGTAAAAAATCCGCCTCACCCGTGGTGTTGTGACAACTGAGAACCTGAGGGGCTGACGCGACGATTTTTTCGAATTTTGCCGTCGCTTCCTCGCTGTGATCCGAGCAGGAAATCTGCACGAAAGCCATCACGCCAAGACCCAATTTTTTGCGGTTCAAGATGGCTTGGTAGCCCTCGATCACGCCACTCTCTTCAAGGCGCTTTTGCCTGCGCCAGCACGATGCTTCGCTCAGAGAGAGATGTTCCGCCAACTTGACATTGGATAGCCGCCCATCTCGCTGCAGCCGCTCTGCCATTGCAATATCTACCTTATCCACATCCTTAATCATGGTTAATCCTTTCTATTTATCGAATTTTTTGGATGTTTTATTCATTCATCGTACGCGATCGCTTGCAATTTGAAAGGCAATTTCAACCGATTTGCAGATAATAGCCAGCGCTGATTCTTGCTGCTCTGTACGGGTTAACGACCGAATACGCAGCAGTGTTTTTCCATCCAAAGGTGATTTTCATGAAAGCAGTTTCGTGCAGTGGCTGAGCAACGCACAGTCAACGCCGGTCGGTGGGCAATGGTTCACGGTCGCGTCAAAGTCGGCCTGCCTACGGTGATGATCGCTCACACCGTGTGCGCGAACGTTATCGCCCTCGATATTTCCCAGGAAAAACTCGCACTGGCACGCTCGCTCCTCATCGCCCAGAGTCTGGACAGCCTGCCCCAAGCGATTTTTGTGACAGACCTTGAAGGCAAGATTCTACTGGCCAACTTGACCGCATCAACGCTACAGGCCAATGAGTCGCAAGATAGACCCAAAGCGCACAGCCAGGATATTTTCCAGGTATTGAGTGATCTGGAAGGTGTCGATGAAACCGGCGATGCCCCACGCACTGCCGAGCGCCTGGCAGGAAGAGTGTTACTTACACCTTCCGGGCGCAGTTTCAAGGTCCAGGTATCCCCACTGGACACCGCGCCAAGTGACTCCACAGGTTGGCTGATTGGATTGGTAGAGTTCACCGCCGAGCGCCTGGCCGAAGAGCAACGAGACAGCTTGCTGCGCTTTCTTTCTCACGATTTGCGCGCACCACAGTCCGCGATCCTGGCCCTGCTTGCCATGCAGGAAAAATCCCTGGTCTGCTTGCCCATTGGCGAACTGCGTCGCCATATCGAGCTTCAAGTGCGGCGTACGCTAAGCCTGACTGACAGCTTTATGTTGTTGGACGCGGCAAAATCCAAGCCGCTGGATGTTGAAGAAGTACTCATGGCTGCGCTTGTCATGGATGTGCTCGATCAAGCCTGGCCGCTGGCTCAAAACAAAAACATTCATTTCAAACTAGACATCATGGATGACGAGTGCTGCATCGTATTGGGGTCACAGGAACTGCTGACCCGCGCGCTCTTCAATCTGCTGGAAAACGCCATCAAATACAGCGCGCCCTCAACCACCGTTCACCTGAATTTGTCGTATCAAAACGGCGAAGTGGTTCTGCGCATTCAAGACGAAGGCGAGGGCATCAATGAAGAAGACCTGCCACACCTGTTCGATGAGTTTCGCCAGTTCGATAACGGCCGTGAGAAAGGTCATGGTTACGGCCTGGGCATGGCCTTTGTATACACCGTCATACAGCGGCACAGCGCCCGTATTGAATGCAGTAGCCAACCCAACGTCGGCACTGTTTTTACGCTCTATTTTCAACCGGCACTGCTAACCGACCGAATACGGTGCAGTGATTTTCCCATCCAGAGGTGATTTCCATGAAAGCAGTCGTCTACGAAGCCTTTTCCAAGCCGCCGTGCCTGATGAGCGTCGAAGATCCCACGCCGCAGCGCCATGGCGTGGTGATTCAGGTACGCGGCACGGGCGTCTGCCGCAGCGACTGGCACGGGTGGAAGGGCCATGACCCGGACATCCAGCTGCCGCATATCCCTGGGCATGAGCTGGCGGGCATCGTCGCCGAGGTTGGCAAGGACGTCACTCGCTGGAAGGTCGGTGACCGTGTAACCGTACCGTTCGTGGGTGGCTGCGGTGCTTGTTCTGAGTGCAACAGCGGCAACCAGCAGGTTTGCCATACGCAGTTCCAGCCGGGCTTCACCCATTGGGGTTCATTCGCCGAGTACGTCGGTATCCATCAGGCCGACCTTAACCTGGTCGCGTTACCTGAGAGTATGGACTTCGCGACGGCGGCCAGCCTGGGCTGTCGCTTCGCCACCTCGTTCCGGGCAGTGGTTGACCAAGGCAGAGTCAGTGCCGGTCAGTGGGTAGCCGTTCACGGCTGCGGCGGGGTCGGCCTGTCCGCCGTGATGATCGCCCACGCCCTCGGCGCGAACGTTGTCGCCATCGATATTTCCCAGGAAAAACTCGAATTGGCACGCTTGCTCGGTGCCGTTGCTACCGTCAACGCCAACAGCGTTGCGAGCGTCACAGAAGCCGTGTTGGACATCACCCGCGGCGGCGCCCACGTATCGCTGGATGCACTGGGCCATCCAACCACTTGCTTCAACTCCATCAATAACCTGCGGCGTCGCGGCAAGCACGTTCAGGTGGGGCTGATGCTCGCCGACCACGCCACGCCGGCAATCCCGATGAGCAAAGTTATCGCGCATGAACTTGAGATCTACGGCAGCCATGGTATGCAAGCGCATCGCTATGACGCCATGCTCGAAATGATTACCAGCGGGAAACTGGCCCCGGATAAATTGGTGGGTAAGACTATCAGTCTGGAGCAGTCAATCGACGCGTTGATGAATATGGATCGGTTTGAGACAGCTGGGGTTACAGTCGTGACCGAGTTTTGAATCATGTGATGTTTGGGCAGAACGAAGTTTTAATGGTCTGCACTCAGGTGTTCATCACTTTCAACCTTATTATCCAGCAGCTCAAGTTGCTGGATCAAAAACCTCCTTAGGTTTTCATCTGCGATCTTGGCGTGACTCGCCTGGAATGACCTTTCCAGGCGCCCGACGATTTCATTGTTCATGCTCCGCCGATCCGCCTTGGCAATGCTTTTGATCTTCGCGTGGAGCTGGCTCGGGAGACGTACGATGAAGGGTTCAACGTTGTTGGGCATGGCAGAGGTCTGACGATATCGACGGAAGCAATATCATATAAGTCCCGCAGCCCCTTAGGGTGTAGAAGCGCTGCGAAAAACGGCGTTGAATTCTCAACAAATGACAACTTCAACTCCTTGATCCGAGCACACAATGCAAGCCACCGCCACGAGTACGCAGCGGCGGTATTGCGAACTCAACTAGTGAGCAAGACCGAGCTGTTTCATGAACGCGGCATTATCGTAGATCAAGTATTCAGCATCCATCACACCCTCCTTCCAGTGACTCAAGGTGGTCATGGTGATCTTGAAGGGTTTACCGGTGGGCTGGATTGGGGCGCCGCCGGCCGGGTTCTGCATTTCTCCCGTGAAGTTACCCTGCATGACGCCAACCAGCGCAGTCCATTCTCCGGTACCGAACCGCACCGGGTGCTCGCGAATCGACAGGTTCGGCGCGAAAGCGAACAGTGCCTTGATGTCCTGTGTATGACGCTCCAGGCCATGGGTGATATGACCATCGGGCCACATCACCAAAATGTCCTTGGCGTGTGACTCCGGCAGGCGTGTGAGATGCGGAAGACCAAAGACGTCGAAGTCCATTTCGTCGAGTGCGAACACACGTTTCTGGATTACATAATCCAGGTGGGCCTGGCCGACGGGAGGAAACAGGCTTTGGGAGTCCTTCGGGCCGTAATCCTGCCCAACTGCCGCCGGTTCGATACCAATCTGCTGCGCAACCGCGGCGTTGTCGAAGAACACGTATTGCTGGTCGATGACGCCATCCTTCCAGTGGGCGATCGTCACAATGTTCACTTTGAACGCTTTGTTCGTCGGCGCTATCAGGGCGCCCTCTTCACTCTGCTTTGGTTGGCTGAAAGTGCCTTCCGTCAAAGCCATCGAGGCGGTCCAATCGCCGCTCGCGAACTTGATCAGGTGTTTGGTGACGTGCACGTCCGGGGCGAAAGCGAAGCGTGCTTTCAAGTCGGCTAGATACGCGTCAACGCCCTTGGTGGAATGCTCGTCCGTGTAGGTTACGACGAGGTCTTTGTCGTAGCTTTTACTCAATTGGTCCCAAAGCTTTTTGTTGTAGGTAGCGAAGTCAATTGCATCGAGCGAGGCGAGGTTCCTGGCCTCACTCACGGTCGGAGTTGCTTGCTGACCAGGCAGTGGCTTGTTGAATGCGTTCTGACTCACCGGATACTTGTCGGCAGCCTGACTGACGTTGGCAAGGCCAACGGCGACCAGGCTGTTGGCGAGGAAAAATGCAAGACGGGTTTTGCTCACGCGCTTTGCGCGAGGACGCAAATTTGAAGACTCGATCATCAGATAACTCCAGGGTTTATAGTTGAGATTGTCGCGTTGTAATGAGCGAAATACTGAATTGAGGGCGAGCGAAACCCTTGTGGCTGCGCTCGACGACCGTCGGCCAAACTGACACTGTGTGTATGTTCCAGTTGTTATTGCGAAACGTAGATGCCGCGAGACTTCTACCTACCGAGAGTCCGCGGACTG
Source organism: Pseudomonas sp. GL93 (assembly GCF_003408955.1). Classification (NCBI taxonomy): domain Bacteria; kingdom Pseudomonadati; phylum Pseudomonadota; class Gammaproteobacteria; order Pseudomonadales; family Pseudomonadaceae; genus Pseudomonas; species Pseudomonas sp. GL93. The sequence goes on along the minus strand of NZ_NKRF01000022.1, from coordinate 8,908 downwards.
CGCCTCCCAGGCTTGCCTTAGAACTTGCGCAACGGTTTCTTGAGGTTGCGCCCCCGAAAGCGTGTACTCGCCACCTATCCGAAAAAACGGTACCCCACCGGCGCCCAAATCGTTAAGGGCGAGTTGATCTGCATCCACTTCCGCGCGGAAAGCGTTGCTTTTCAACACTGCTGCTACCGCGGCAGGCTCAAGCCCCGCTTCGCTGGCGATTGATATCAAGTTGTCGTGATCGTAAATCGAAACCTGTTCCGACAAGCGCGCACGAAAAAGACGCACCAGTAACTCGTCGCCTTTGCCCTGGGATTGAGCGAATTGCAACAGGCGATGCACATCCACCGTATCGCCGGTCAACGTGCCGTCCAGATGAAAGCCAAGCCCTTCTGACGCAGCCTGCTCTTCCACATGCCGCAGCATTTCGCGCACCTTATCGTCAGGCGCGCGCATTCTGCCGGCAAGGTACTGAACAAGCAGCGTGGGTGCCACGCCAGGTGACAGACGAAACGAACGAGGCACCACGACTACCTCTTCGCAATGGTCAAACTCGCTCAACGCTCGTTGAAGACGAGCCCAACCAATCCCGCACCAAGGACATCCGACATCCAGCCACATCTCGACCAGGAGTTTGCCGCTGCCGGACAATTGTATTTGGCCATTCCTATCGGCATGCGCACTGGATTTCATACCTGCATCCCGACGGTTTCGAGGGTTGGATAATCGGTATATCCCACTGCTTCGTCTGGCTCCGGCGCATAGAATGTCGCAAAGTTGGGCGCATTCAATGGGGCGTTGCGCTTGAAACGTTCAGGCAAGTCGGGGGTGGAGAGAAAAGGCACACCATAGGCAACCAGGTCTGCGTTACCGGCCACCAGCGCCTGCTCACCGGTTGCGGCATCGTACCCTCCGCCCACGATAAGAGTGCCGGCAAAAACCTTGCGCAAATGTGGCGTGATGCGTTCCACATGTTCCGGCGAAGCCATGGGGCCGCTGATAGCCTCCAACACGTTGAGATAGGCGATTCCCAGCTCATCCAACTCCCTGGCCAAATGACTGAATGTGGCAACCGGATCGCTGTCAGACATCGAATTCAGCGCCAGATTCGGCGTGATCTTGTAACCCACGCGTTCAGGACCGAATACCTCGGCAACGGCTGCTACAACTTCCAGAGCAAAACGTGCGCGGTTCTCAACGCTGCCGCCGTATTGATCCGTACGCTGGTTGGAGCCGCTCTGCAGGAACTGATCAGGAAGGAAGCCTCCCCCACCGCTGATCTCGACGCCGTCAAAGCCTGCGATCATGGCGTTGATCGCAGCCTGATGGTATTGCTTCACTACATCGGCAACTTCCTCGGTTTTCAGGGCGCGCGGCGTGACCATTGCGGTCTTGCCATTCCAGGTAAACACCTCACCTTCAGCTTTAATTGCCGACGGCGCGACCGGCAATGCACCGCCATGAAAGTCGGGATGCGAGATACGGCCAACGTGCCAGAGTTGAAGGAAGATCAGGCCACCGGCGGCGTGGACCGCGTCCGTCACTTTGCGCCAGCCTTCAATCTGTTCCTGCGAATGAATCCCCGGCGTGCGGATGTAGCCAACACCTTGTGGGCTCACCTGTGTCGCCTCGGTAACGATCAGCCCGGCAGAAGCTCGCTGTGCATAATAGGTGGCTGCCAGAGGGCTCGGCACGTTGCCTTCAACCGCTGCGCGGCTGCGGGTCATCGGCGCCATGACTAGACGGTTTTTGAGGATCAAGTCTTCGAGTTTCCAAGAAGACAACAGCGTGGAGGGGCCAGACGACATATCACTGAATTCCTGTATGGAAGAAAAACTAATGAGGCGATCCGTATGGTTTATTCAGAAGACAACTAATCTTGCTTGAGAAGACAGATAACCGCTCAAGGTTGATGGTCTACCAACGGATCCTGGTCTATATTAGTTACCTAGTTGAAGCCCGTGAAGGAGGCAGTTTTGAGTACCCTGGTTACTAAAACATTACCCACACCTGCGTTGGTGGACACGTTCCGCGCGCTGGAAGAATTGGGAAGCCACCCTTTGGAGTGCCCGGTACGCGATGTGCTTGACCGCGTCGGTGATAAGTGGAGTTCACTATTGGTGGCCGCCTTGGCCGGCGGACCACGTCGCTTCAGCGCGCTTCACCGGGCCATCCCCGATATCTCTAAACGGATGCTGACGCATACATTGAGGATGCTTGAACGGGATGGGTTGATCGAACGCGAGGTATTTCCTACCAAGCCGCCCAGTGTCGAATATCGTCTTGCACCGTTGGGGCAGTCGATGCTCAACCCATTAGGGGTGCTCATCCTCTGGGCGGACCTGCATCATGGCCAGATCCATGAGGCGCGACAGCGCTACGATGCGACCGCTGCGCTGGACGACGTCGGACATGATGCGCCTGTTGTTGATCTTCCTGAGTTATAAACACCAACCGTCGATAGTTGCCGACTAATCTCCTCCAGCGACGGCATTTTTCAGTCATGGTGAAGGCTTTGCGTTGTTCGATGATGCTGAGGATGGCCAGCAAATTGTGGCGGGTGATGCTTTTGATAGAGCGCTCGGCCAAGGTGGGCAGGACGTCCTTTTGAAGACCCTGAGGATTTGCGACAGTGCGCTTTGGCGGCCTTCATTCAAACTCAGGCGGCGGAAGTCGATCCACTCGTCATAGACCGCTTGGAAGGTATGTTTGGCTTCAGCCTCAATGCGCCGCTGCTTACGGTGTTCACATGGGTTGATATTCTGAGCAAGCAATTTGCGTGCTTCATCACGACGTTCACGTGCTTGCCTCAGGCTAACTGCTGGGTAGCTGCCGAAGGACATTTTGGCTTGCTGGCCGCCCCAATAAAAACGGAACAACCATCGTTTTTTGCCAGCGGCAGTCACCATGAGTGACAGGCCGTCAAAATCGACAATGGTGTAGTTTCTATCTGTAGGTCGGGCGTGCCGAATTGCCATATCTGAGAGAGGCATGGTGAGCTCCTGTTAGAGAGTCAGCACCGATGCTCGTCTGGCGACCTGAGAGGATCCATCAACAATACGAATTTGAGTCTTCCCGGGAAAGGTACTTAAACGTACTGGATCACTCTGGTTTTCAGTGATTTTCCGCAGAAACCAAAAAAGACGCCTAAGCGTCTATTCCGTAAATCACAGGCAAAAAAAAGCCACTCGTTAGAGTGGCTTTTTCTTTAATGCTTGGAGCGGGAAACGAGACTCGAACTCGCGACCCCGACCTTGGCAAGGTCGTGCTCTACCAACTGAGCTATTCCCGCTTGGTGATGCGCATTCTATAGAATCCTCAGCACCCGTCAACCCCTTGATTCAAAAAAGTTTTATTTCTTTTCAACGGTGGTTCGCAGATGAGGCCAGGCCGCACGCAGATATTGCAGCATGGACCACAGGGTCAGGCCGGCGGCGATGAGCAGCAAGGCGTAGCCGGTAAGCACCCAGAACGAGAAGTCCGACGGGTTGGCCAGCAGGATGACCAGCGCGAGCATCTGCGCCGCGGTTTTCCATTTGCCCATGTTCGATACGGCAACGTGGGCGCGGGCGCCGATTTCGGCCATCCATTCGCGCAGGGCCGAGACGACGATCTCGCGGCCAATGATGACGGCGGCCGGCAGGGTCAGCCACAGGTTGCCGTGTTCCTGCACCAGCAGCACCAGGGCGACGGCAACCATGAGTTTGTCGGCCACGGGGTCGAGGAACGCGCCAAAGGGCGTGCTCTGTTCCAGGCGGCGTGCCAGGTAGCCGTCGAGCCAGTCGGTGGCGGCTGCGAAGGCAAATACCGAACTGGACGCGACGTAGCTCCATTCATACGGCAAATAGAACAACAAAATGAAAATCGGGATAAGCAGGACGCGTAGTACGGTGATCAGATTAGGGATATTCATCGGCACAACTGGCTACGAGGTGAGAAGGCATTCTATTCGCTGTGCAGGTTTGCATAAATCAATTCAGCGAGCTTTTTACTGATACCGGGTGCTTTGGCTATCTCGTCAATGCTGGCACGGGAGAGCTCCTGCAAGCCACCAAAATGTTTAAGCAAGTCGCGACGCCGCGTCGGGCCAACCCCTGCCACCCCTTCCAGGGTTGAAGTTCGCCGGGTTTTGCCACGGCGGGCGCGGTGGCCGGTAATGGCGAAACGGTGGGCTTCGTCACGGATTTGTTGAATCAGGTGCAGTGCGGGTGAGTCGCCCTTCAAAGTGAACTCATGGGCGGCATCATTCAAGTACAACGTCTCGAAACCGGCCTTGCGCGTGGTGCCCTTGGCGACGCCGAGCAGGATCAGGTCGGGCACCGCCAGTTCGTTGAGCACGTCACGGGCCATGGACAACTGGCCCTTGCCGCCGTCTACCAGCAGGATATCGGGCAACTTGCCCTCCCCGTCCTTTAACTTGCTGAAACGCCGCGTGAGCGCCTGGTGCATGGCGGCGTAGTCATCGCCTGCGGTAACACCTTCGATGTTGTAGCGCCGATAGTCGGCCTTGATCGGCCCTTCCGGCCCGAATACCACGCAGGAGGCCACCGTGGCCTCACCGCTGGAATGGCTGATGTCGTAGCACTCCAGGCGCTGGGGCGGCTCGTCCAGGTTGAGGACTTCGGCCAGGGCGTCGAAGCGTGCGGCAACGTGCTGTCGATTGGCCAGGCGTGCACCCAGGGCCTGTTCGGCGTTGGTCACGGCCAGTTGCTGCCAGCGGGCACGGGTGCCGCGTACGCGGTGGCTGATGTCCAGCTCGCGGCCGCGCAGCTCGTGGATGGCCTCGATCAAGGTGGGGAAGTCTTCATGCACCACGTTGACGATCAGTTCAGACGGCAGGTCGCGCTCAGGGCTGCTGACGTAGTATTGGCCAAGGAATGCGGCCATGACCTCTGCCACGTCTTCGTCGATACCGGTCTGCGGGAAGAAGTTCTTGCTCCCCAACACCCGCCCGCCTCGTACGCTGATCAGGTGCACACAGGCGCCGCCCGGGTTGACGAACGCGGCGATCACGTCGACGTCACCGGTGCCGCCTTCCATGCTTTGCTGGTCCTGGACACGGCGCAGCAGGGAGATCTGGTCGCGTAGCTCGGCAGCCTTTTCAAAATCCAGGGTGCTGGCCGCCTGCTCCATGGCCCCGGACAGCTCATCGGTGAGCGCGTTGCTGCGCCCCTCGAGGAACATCACCGAGTGGCGCACATCCTCGGCGTACTCTGCCGGCTCAACCAGGCCCACACAGGGTGCCTTGCAGCGCTTGATCTGGTATTGCAGGCACGGCCGGGTGCGGTTCTTGTAGAAGCTGTCTTCGCACTGACGCACAAAAAAGGTTTTTTGCAGCAGGCTCAGGCTTTCACGAATTGCCCCGGCGCTGGGGTAAGGCCCGAAGTACTTGCCCTTTTGCTTTTTTGCCCCGCGGTGAATGCTCAGGCGCGGAAAGTTGCCGTCCGATAAAAACACATAAGGGTAGGATTTATCGTCACGCAGCAGGATGTTGTAAGGCGGCCGCCATTCCTTGATCAGCGTCTGCTCAAGCAGCAGCGCCTCGGTTTCATTGGCGGTGATGGTGGTTTCGACCTGGGCGATACGCGCCACCAGGGCGGCGGTTTTCGGCGCAAGGCCGGTCTTGCGAAAGTAGCTCGCCAGGCGGTTCTTCAGGTTCTTGGCTTTGCCCACGTAAAGCAGGCGCGCCTCGCTGTCGAACATGCGGTACACGCCGGGGCGGCCACTGCAGGTGGAGAGAAAGGCACTCGGATCAAACGGTGTGGTCATGTCAGGCGCTGGCGTCCACCATGCCGTGGCGCACTGCGAGCAGGGTCAATTCAACATCACTGCTGATGGCAAGCTTCTCGAAGATACGATAACGGTAGGTATTGACGGTCTTGGGCGACAGGCACAGCTTGTCGGAGATGGTCTGCACCTTCTGGCAACCGACGATCATCAGGGCGATCTGGATTTCCCGCTCCGACAGCGCATCAAACGGCGAATCGCTGGTGGGCTGGAACGACTTGATCGCCAATTGCTGGGCAATCTGCGGGCTGATGTAACGCTGGCCGGCAAAGACCAGGCGAATGGCTTGCACCATCTCGGCCAGGCCCGCGCCCTTGGTGAGGTAGCCGGCGGCACCGGCTTGCAGCAAACGGGTGGGGAACGGGTCTTCCTCACACACCGTGACCACCACGACCTTGATGTCGGGATGGCTGCGCAACAATTTGGTCGTGGCACCAAGACCGCCAATCCCAGGCATCTTGACGTCCATCAACACCACATCGGGCTTCAACTCTCGGGCCTTGATCAGGGATTCCTCCCCCGACTCCGCCTGGCCGACTACTTGCAGGCCGTCGATGTCAGCCAGCATTCGTGTAATGCCTGTACGAACGAGATCATGGTCATCGACTACTAGCACCCTAATCAAGCAGACACCTCGCGATATGGTCTTATAGGTTGCTGAACACCTTAGCAAAAAACCAAGGCGCAGACCTAGTTGCAAGTGTCATATATATAGAGATTCAACGTGGGGCGGCTGTTCGCCGGCTGGCGAACAGCACTGTTTCCTGGGTTAAAGGTCAGGAATCCTGGGCGTGCGGCTTGGCTTTTCCGTTCACCACGGATGAATGCTCAGCCAAGGTACTGGTCAAGCGACGGATCGCTTCCTGGTCTTCCTTGAACATCGCTCGGTAATTGCCCAGCACTTTTTCTTCGATCTTGCTCAGGTTATCCAGTTGGATCGGCGTTGGGCTGCCGGTCAACACATACAGGATATCCACACCTTTTTCGGCGACGCGAGACAAATAGTCGGCCTTGGGTGCACGACCACCGCTTTCATATTTGCCTTGGGCGTTCGCCTCAACGCCTCCAATTTCTCCAAAAACTTTCTGCGACAGGCCAAGTCGCTCTCTTTCCTGCCTTAAGCGCGAACCGATTCCACTCATTTGGATGTATGATCCTAAATTGGCACACCCTAAGAGGTGTCACACCATCACTTCGTTAAACAAACTTGAACGGTTTTGAACTATGCCCGGAATCCGTACTGCCGCACAAGCCAAGGCCTGGCTGGAACATCAAGGAAAGTCAGTTCAAGCGTTCGCCCGTGAGCATGGCGTAGACCCGGCAACCACCTATCAAGTGCTCGCCGGGCGAAAAAAAGGACGACGTGGAGAAGCCCATAAAGTGGCGGTACTTCTGGGCATGAAAGAGGGCGTTATCGTGGATGAGCCTGAAGCTCAATCCCACGATGAACAAAGCACTAGCTGACAGCAGTATGCGCTTATTTGTAGGACGTGCCTGTTTTAGTCCGATGTGAGTGCGCGACACTCACGCTCCATCCGCCAGAAGCCATCCTCTTCACCGACAATGCTCAACCCCAGGCGCTGATACAGCCTTCTTGCGGGGTTGGTCTTGAACACCGTCAAACGTAGAAAGCCCAGGCCCTCGACGCGTGCCTTGAGCGCCATTTGCTCCAGCACCCAACTGCCCGCGCCCTGCTTGCGGCAGCACGCCAGCAGGTGCAGCTCGCGGATATACAGGGCCTTGCCGTCGCGGCTCAGGCTGATAAAGCCCATGACGCCGTCATCGTTGCAGATCAGCCAGTTCTCGCGGCCCGCCCAGGCCACGTCAAAGCCGTCGTTGGACCACAACAAGCCGTTCTGACGGTAGTAATGGCTCATGGCCTCATGGGTAAGGGTGCGGGCAAACGGCAGGTCTTGCTCAGTGGCCCGACGCAAATGAAACCTCATTCAGAGGGCGACCACTTGGCCGGTCCACTGCCCGCCATCGCGACGGGCGATCACCAGCGCGTCGCCGACACCGGGGGCGGCAACAAGCAAGTTGCCATCGGCGGTCCAGATCGCACTGCGACCAGCACAAGCCCAGCCTCCGGACGGGCCACCGTGGTTAGCCATCAGTACCAACAGGCCATGCTCGGCCGCATAGCCTTCAAGCAAAGCACTGTCCGCCGCGTAACCTGCGTCGCTGATCAGTACGCCGGCGGCATACACCGTGGCGCCCGCTGCCGCCGCTTGACGTGGATGGCTGGCCTGGGAAAAGTCCGCGCACACCGCTAACGCGATGCGCTCCTCTGCCAATTCCAGGGCTTCACCGCCCTGCCCCGCGGCAAATGCCAGCTCTTCGCCAGGGTGCAGATGCTGCTTGGTGTAGACGCCTACTGAACCGTCCGCCCCCAGTATCAGCGCGCCGATCAGCACACATGCTTGTGACGCCAAGCGCACCGGCATGCCGACCACGGCTGTCAACTGCAGCTCCCGCGCCAGCTCACGCAACGGCGTCAACACGGCGTCTTGCGGGTCGATGGCCAGGTCGGCCGCCAGGAACGGCTCGTAGCCCGTCAGTGACAGTTCTGGAAACACCAGGCATTGCACGCCCTGTTCAGCCGCGGCCCGCATCAACGCCAGGTGCCGCTGGATATTGGCAGCGACATCGCCCGGGATGGAAACGGTTTGCGCCGTAGCAAGGGTCAAGGCAGTCATGGTCGCGTCCTGGCAATCATTGTTTGAGAGCCGTCAGCATATCCACACTTGGCCCATAGCGGCATAGGTATCTACACAACGCTGTAACGGTGGACGGTAACCACGATGCGAAGCGAGTCGCTCTTGATCTGCTTTTGATCTTGATCTCAAGCGCCCCATCAAACCACGCTGGCCGGAATTCGACAGGGATTTGGGGGGTAAACCGGCAGGGATGCCGGTTTAGCCGCCCCGCGCCATGGATGGCGCGTGGCGGCGGCCCCCCAAATCACTGGCGGATTACGGGCACACCGAACCTAGGCGAGGTGCCGAGTGGTGGGGCAAGAGCCCTTTTGGTGGGCCTGCCCCCCGAATGTTGGACACCTGACCCCCTCGGGAGGGTGTTCCATGACGAAATACAACCTAGCACTCAAGCAATCACTGATTGAAGAGTGTCTGTC
>NZ_NKRF01000014.1:0-42854 GCF_003408955.1 Pseudomonas sp. GL93 | reverse complement strand
CCCCAACCCCGTTTGAATTTTCTGCACACCCCGAGGCTCTGCATTTTAGAAGCGCGCGATAGTGAGCGCTCTTGCGGGGCCACCTTGTGGGAGGCCCGTTGTAACGGACCTTGCGGAAACTGCCATCATGACACTCCTTACAGCGCTGTCAGGCCAGCCGGCCTCTCTCACCGATTCGGCCCAGGGCCGCCATCAACAGGTGTACCAACAGCTGCATGGCGAAACCCGAGACGCCGCCGAACTGGCGCGTGAATACCTGCAGGATCAATTGGCCCTGGTAGAGGCAACCGACTGCGACTTGCCAGAAGCGCCTGAACAGCTCCTGGCCTGGGTCGAGCAGCGCTGCGCCGAGATGGCCCAGGCCTATGCCGACTATCTTGAGCAGCGCCGGCAAGGTGCGCCACGGCGGTATTTTCAGAACAAGGCCCATGCGTTGTACTTCCTGCAGTGTGTGGCGCCGACCAAACAGGTCGACGGCGCCTGGCTATACGGCTTGCTGCGCTATTGGCAAGACCAGCGCTTCGACGGCCTGCTCACCACTTATCTGGAAGAGTTGGGCGACGGTGAAGCCGCGCAGAACCATGTGGTGATCTACCGCAAGTTGCTCAGCGAGCACGATGCCGACAGCGAAGCCGGCCTTGAGGATGACCATTACCTGCAAGGCGCCCTGCAACTGGCGCTTGGCGTGTGCGCCGACGAGTTCCTGCCGGAGGTCATTGGCTTCAACCTGGGTTACGAGCAACTGCCGCTGCACCTGTTGATCACCGCCTATGAACTCAGTGAGCTGGGTGTCGACCCTTATTACTTCACGCTGCATGTCACCATCGACAACGCCAGCAGTGGCCACGCGTGCAAGGCCGCACAATCGGTGCTGAACCTGTTGCCGCTGGGCGAGGGCAGGGCAGATTTCTATCGCCGGGTGGCCGCAGGCTACCGCCTGAATGATCTGGGCGCGGGTACCACGTCTGTGATCAAACAATTCAACTTGCAGGACCAGGTGGTGGCGATGCTCGAACGCAAGCGCGCCTTCGGCCAGCATATGCATTCGGACTATTGCCGCTTCGAAGGCCAGACCGTCAACCAATGGCTGGCCAAGCCGGGGCAGATCGGCGCGTTCCTCAAGGCCCTGGAAGACAAAGGCTGGATCAAGCACAACCAGGACCCCGCCAACAGCCGCTTCTGGCAATTAATCGAGGGCGCTGGCGCCGCGATGTTCGGGGTGTTCAGCGGTTATGAAAAACAGCTGATCCATGATTGGATCGCCGGTGAATGGGTTGCCAGCGAACGCGTGCCGCCCGTGCGGCCGGGACGCGGCAGCCGGTTTGCCCGCGAGCAGCATCGTCCAGCGGACCCGGATACCCAGGCCCTGGCGGAGTCGTTGTGCAACTTACCCGATGTGCAACAGCTCAATGCGCTGATCCCGTGGCTGTCGGCGCGTCGCCATTGCACGCCTGCCGGGCTGTATGCCACCCGCCGCTTTATCCAACTGCGTGCGCGCCTGCGCTAAGGAATCTGCCTATGTCTGCGCAACAACTGGCTGACCGTGCCTTGTTGAATTTGGGCCGGGGGTTGAAGGAGGGCGGTTATCGCTTTATCACACCGACGCCCTTGACCCACGAGCGTGTTTACCGGCGGCTGGCGACGCCTCTGGCAATGACGCTGCGCGATGTGTTCGGGTGGTCGATGCCGTTCGATCAAGGCCTGTTGCCCGAGGCCCTGCGTGAAGAGTTGCAACAAGCGGATGTGATCGAAAAACACGGCGCGCTATGGCGCAGCGCGGTGCGTTGGTCGAGCCTCGATGAGCTGTTGTTCGCGCATTCGCCTTATCCCACCGACCAGGCGGACGCGGTGTTTTTCGGCCCCGACAGCTACCGCTTTGCCCAGGTAATCGAAGCCTACCTGCAACAGCGTTTCGAGCCGCTCAAGCGCGCCGTGGACATCGGCTGTGGCGCCGGTGTCGGCGCGCTGGTGATTGCTAAAGCCAGGCATGACGCCCAGGTGCTAGCAGTGGACATCAACCCCCGCGCGCTGCGCATGACGGCGGTGAATGCCGAGCTGGCCGGGCTGAATAACGTCAGCGTTTATCACAGTGATGTGCTAGCCAGTGTGGAGGGCGAATTCGACCTGATCGTCGCCAACCCGCCGTACATGAAAGATGACCGCCAGCGCGCTTATCGTCATGGTGGTGGCGCACTGGGGGAGCAGTTGTCACTGCGCATCGTCAGTGAGTCCTTAGGGCGCCTGGCCCTGGGCGGTAGCTTGCTGCTGTATACCGGAGTCGCGATGGTGGCCGGCAGCGACCCTTTTCTGGAGGCGGTCAAGCCACTGCTGGGCAGCGACGCCTACGGCTGGACCTACCGCGAACTGGACCCGGACGTTTTCGGTGAAGAACTGGAAAAACCAGGCTATGAGCAGGTGGAGCGCATTGCCGTGGTCGCGCTGACCGTCACCCGACTGCGCTGAATACTCGATGCTCACCTTTGGCATTGAAGAGGAATACTTCATCACCGACCTGCACAGCCGCCAGATGGTCGGCGAGCCCTCGGCGGCGGTGCTGGCGGCCTGCCGCGAAGCGATTGGCGCAGGCTTCTCGTTTGAGATGTTCCAGGGCCAGATCGAGGCGGCCTCTCCGGTGTTCACCTCCAGCGCCGAAGCGGCGGATTACTTGCGGGCAGTACGCGGCAACCTGGCGCAATCCCTGGCTGAGTTCGGCCTCGGTGTGGTGTGCGCCGGCAGCCACCCCCTGGCCGATTGGCGTGGGCAACGGCCGACCGATCAGGCGCATTTCCGGCAACTGTTCGACGATATTCAATATGTAGCGCGGCGCAGTGTGTTGTGCGGGCTGCATGTGCATGTGCAGGTGCCGCAAACGCTGGACCGCATCGCGGTGATGAACCAGGTGTCGCCGTGGCTGCCGTTGTTGCTGCTGCTCAGTTGCTCATCGCCTTTCTGGGACGGCGCGCCCAGCGGCTTCATGAGCTACCGCCAGGCCGCGTGCGACGAGTGGCCCCGCATGGGCGTGCCGGAACACTTCAGCGATTGGGCCGAGTACCAGCGCTACCTGGTCATGTTGCAGCGCATCGGCGCGATCAAGGCCGATGGCAATGGCTGGTGGGGCATTCGCCCGGCGGCGCGTTACCCCACCCTGGAACTGCGCATGACCGACGCCTGCCCACGGCTGGCGGACGCCTTGGCCCTCGCCACGCTGTTTCGGGTGATGGTTACCCATGCCTGCGCGATGCAGCGCCCTGGCGCTGGGTTCAGTGCCGAGGCGCGCTGGCTGCTCAAGGAAAATCGCTGGCAGGCCAAGCGTTATGGGGTCGCTGGCACCTTCGCGTTGGACGAGGCAGGCACCCTGGGCAGCGCTGAGCAATGGTTGCAATGCGCCCGGCAGACCTTTGCTGCCACCGCAGAGGCCATGGGCGAGCCGCTGCTGTTCGATACCCTGGATGCCTTACTGGGACGTGGCAACAGCGCGGCCGAGCAGTTGCACTGGTATGCCCAGGCCAGCGGCACCGATGCGCTTGGCAGCTTGCGCCAGGTAGTCGACCAGCTGTTGGCCCAGACTCGCAGCGACCACTGATGGGGCTGCTCTGCCCTTAATGAGCGTCGCCGGGGTGTATGCCGGGTTTATCCCAAATGTGGGAGCTGGCTTGCCTGCGAAAGCGGTAGCGCAGTAACAGATGCAGTGACTGTCACACCGCCATCGCAGGCAAGCCAGCTCCCACATTGGATCTTCTTTGCTTCGAAAGTTGTGGTCCCCTCACATCAGCCTGTGTCAGGCCATGGCTTGCGGCTGGATGCGCAGCTCGCCGTCGACATCCTTGACCAACCCACTGGCGACAAACAGCGGCGCCAGGCGTTTGTGCAACTGTGGCTCGACAAACTCCTTCACCGTATCCAGCGCCAACACACCACTGAGCGGCAGCTCTGCCTTGGTGTACGACAACCATGCCTTCTTCACCGCCATCAACACATCACTGCCCGCCGTCGAAGCGAAGCGACGGTGCAGGGGCTTGGCGTCGAAGGTGAAGGTGTGTTGGAACTCATAACCGCTTTCATCGCCGCCGCTGACCGTGCAGCGCACGCAGGTGCAAGGGCCGTCGCCGAAGGCGCTGCGCAAGTAGGCGTTGAAGTCCACCACGGGCTTGAGTGACAGGCGCTTATCAACCTCGAACAGGTCCCCGGTCATTTTTTCGTCAGTGTTCAACGTCCATTTCCTCGCAGTCGGTTGCTGTGTTTCAAAGCGCGGCACAATACCAGCCGAGCGTGGGTTTGGGGATTATTTGCGTCGTGAGGGAGGGTTAGCGGAAGAATTCACCGGGGGTGGAATCAAACTGCTGACGAAACGCATTGATAAAGGCTGAGGTCGATTCATAGCCACACCCCAATGCCACATCCGTCACCCGCTCGCCTTGTTCCAGGGCGGGCAGGGCGCTCAACAGGCGCAGGCGCTGGCGCCATGCACGAAACGTCAGCCCGGTATCGCTCAGGAACACCCGACTGAGGGTCTTTTCGCTGACCCCCAGTTTGCGGCTCCACTCGCCTAAGGTGGTCTGCTGCTCGGGGTGCAGGTTCAGGCTGCGGTAGATCTGCCGCAGCCGTGGGTCGTGAGGCAGCGGCAACATCAAATCCACCTGGGGCGCGGCGGCGAGCTGATCAAGCAGTACCTGGGCCAGGCGCCCGTCCGGGCCGTCCTCGGTATATTCCACCGGCAATTGGCTGAAGTTGCGGATCAGCTCGCGTAACAAACTGCTCACCTCCAGCACCTGGCAACGCGCTGCCGCCCAGGCGGTGACGCTGCAATCAAGGTACAAGCTGCGCATTTCCGTATGGGGCGAACTGAACACCCGATGGGGCATGCCGGCCGGAATCCATACGGCGCGCTGCGGTGGCGCGACGAAACGACCGACGCTGGTCTGGATTTCCAGCACCCCGGAAATCGCGTAGGACAACTGCACCCACGGGTGGCTGTGGCGTCGCGTCAACGCCCGGTTGGGCAAGGATTCAGTACGCCCGTACACCGGCCTCGGCAGGCTGGAAAGCCCAGGCACACTGCGGCGCACGGCTTTTTCATGTCCTTTAGGCGGCATTTACTGGCTCATTGGCGTTAGTCGGTAACAGGCGGTTACGTTAGAGTCGTCGCGACGCTCTTGGCAACCCCTGGAAGAATTGCTTATGACCCGGCCCCGGTTTCTCCCCGACAACTTCACCCTCACCCTGATCGCCACCGTGATCCTCGCCTCACTGCTACCCGCCAGCGGCCAGACCGCCGTGGCGTTCGGCTGGGTCACCAACCTGGCCATTGCGCTGCTGTTTTTCCTGCACGGCGCCAAGCTGTCGCGCAAGGCCATCGTCGCCGGTGCCGGCCACTGGCGTTTGCATTTGCTGGTGTTCAGTCTGACCTTCGTACTGTTTCCGTTGCTGGGCCTGGCGCTCAAGCCAGTGCTGTCGCCGCTGATCGGCAACGAGCTGTATATGGGCATGCTCTACCTCTGCGCCTTGCCGGCCACCGTGCAATCGGCGATTGCCTTTACCTCCCTGGCCCGCGGCAACATCCCGGCGGCCATCTGCAGTGCGGCGGCGTCCAGCCTGTTCGGCATCTTCCTGACGCCGCTGCTGGTAGCGCTGCTGCTCAACGTGCACGGTGATGGCGGCTCCACGGTCGATGCGATTGTCAAAATCAGCGTGCAGTTGTTGCTGCCTTTTATTGCTGGGCAAGTCGCCAGCCGCTGGATTGGGGGCTGGGTCGGGCGTAACAAAGCCTGGCTGAAATTCGTTGACCAGGGCTCGATTCTGCTGGTGGTCTATGGAGCTTTCAGCGAGGCGGTCAACGAAGGGATCTGGCACCAGATCCCGTTGTGGCAACTGGGCGGCCTGGTGGTGGCCTGCTGTGTGCTGCTGGCCCTGGTGCTGGTGGCGTCGACGCTGCTGGGCAAGGCGTTTGGCTTTAACCAGGAAGACCGCATCACCATCCTGTTCTGCGGTTCGAAGAAAAGCCTGGCGACCGGCGTACCGATGGCGCAGGTGTTGTTTGCCGGGGCGAGCATGGGGGTGTTGATTTTGCCGTTGATGCTGTTTCACCAGATCCAGTTGATGGTGTGCGCGGCGTTGGCCCAACGCTACGCCCAGCGGCCGGAGAGCATCCCCGAGTTGATGGGGCAGGTGGATCCGTGATGCACCTCTCATTCGCGGGTAAATAAGCTCAAGTTAACCGGCGTGACGACGACTTACTTCTTAACTAACCCAAGAAGGAGTGTCGGCATGAACGTTCGTCGTGTTGCGGTAATGACTGGTCTCCTAAGCCTGTGGGCAAGTACCTGCGGCGCCGCACAGACCTTGGGGCAGGGCACCATCAGGTTCAGCGGCGCGATTGTCGAGTCAGGGTGTGCGACAAATGCGCGCAGCGGCTCGGTAATGGAACTGCGCGGCTGTGCCCAATCCAGTCGTGGCAGCCGAATCGAGGTGCGCAGTGTCGCGCCGGTTGTCAGCGTCGACGCACCCCATGTGCGGCTGGTGGCGGACACCGGCGAGGGGCGCTATTACGATCAGCGTTACGTGCTGGTAGACAGCGCTGGCAAGCTGATTCAGTCGGGCAATTACGTGATTACCATGACCTCGCCATAAACCCTGGGGCGACGATCCGCAGCAACAGCGGTGCGAGAAACCTATAGAATGCTCGGCGGCGGCGCTTGTCCTGGGTGGCCGCTTGATCACCGTCAGAGTACCGCGCCCGTCAATGAGCCTTTCAGCCGCAACCCCCCAAGCCAATTGGCAACCGGTCATCGCCCTGGCGCTGGCCGCGTTTGTGTTCAATACCACCGAATTCGTCCCCGTCGGGCTGCTCAGCGCCATTGGCGCCAGCTTTGACATGCCCGTGGCCAGCGTCGGCCTGATGCTCACCATTTATGCGTGGATCGTGTCGCTGACCTCGCTGCCGGTGATGCTGCTGACCCGCAACGTCGAACGGCGCAAATTGCTGATCGTGCTGTTCGGCCTGTTTATTGCCAGCCATATCCTTTCCAGCGTGGCCACCAGCTTCGGCTTGCTGATGGTCAGTCGGGTCGGCATCGCCCTGGCCCATGCGTTGTTCTGGTCGATCACGGCTTCACTGGCTGTACGCCTGGCGCCAGAGGGCAAGCAGGTGCAGGCCCTTGGTTTGCTGGCCACCGGCACATCCCTGGCGATGGTGCTGGGAATTCCCTTGGGCCGTCTGTTGGGCGAGGCCATGGGCTGGCGTACCACCTTCCTGGTGATCGCCGCCTTCGCCGCCGCCCTGGTGTTCTGGCTGGCGCGCACCTTGCCGCTGCTGCCCAGCCAGAACTCCGGTTCCCTGCGCAGCCTACCGTTGCTGTTCAAGCGTCCGGCGCTGGTGGCGCTCTACGTGCTGACCGCAATGACCGTCACCGCGCAATTCACCGCCTACAGCTACATCGAACCCTTCGTCGAAGGCGTCGCCGGCCTGGGCGGCAGTGCCGTGACCCTGATCCTGCTGGTGTTCGGTGGTGCTGGCATCATCGGCTCGTTGTTGTTCAGCCTGGTGCATCGCTTCAACCCCCACCTGTTCGTGATCGGCGCGGTGTCTATCCTGGCCGCGTGCCTGGCGTTGATGCTGCCGTTGAGCGGCGCCGAGTCTTACCTGGTGGGGCTGAGCATTTTCTGGGGCATGGCGATCATGGGCTTTGGCCTGGCCATGCAGTCCAAGGTGCTGGTGCTGGCACCGGACGCCACGGATGTGGCCATGGCGATGTTTTCCGGGATCTACAACATCGGTATCGGCGGCGGCGCGTTGATGGGCAGTTGGGTGGGCAGCCACTTCGGCTTCGCCTGGATCGGCGCGGCGGGCGGTTTGCTGGCGGGCCTGGCGTTGGTGGGGTATTGCCTGGCGATTCGGCGGTTTGGGCAGGGTGGTGCCCCGATGCCAAGCTGATCGCCCCGTATCCACCGGATAACTGCAGACTCAATGTGGGAGCTGGCTTGCCTGCGATGGCGGTGTGTCAGTCATTGCATCTGTTTCTGCACTATCGCTTTCTCAGGCAAGCCAGCTCCCACATTTGATCTGCACTGCCTTGAGCATTGCGTTCGCTGACTTTCCTACGCCACCGGAATCAACGGATCCGCCGCTGCCAGCGCCACCGCTCTATCCGCCGCCGGTGGGTAGATCCACACGCTATTGATCTGCTGTTTGAGTTCCTTGGCTTCCTGGCCCACCAGCTTGAGCTGACGGTCCCAGCCTTCGGTGTACACCGCGCCCCAGGCGCCGAGGTCGAGGCAGGTGGCGTATTTGGGGTGGCTGTAGGCCATGGGGGCCACACCGATCAGATCGGCGGCGACGTTGTTGCCGGCGTAGCGGCCCAGGGCAATGGCGTGCTGGCAGGACATGGCAGCGAAGTTGCCCAGCGCGTCTGTGGCGGCGTAGGCCACGTCGCCAGCGGCGAAGATGGCGGCCTGGCCCTTGACCTTGAGGTTGGCGTCCACGTGCAGGCGGCCCTGGGGATCGCGGGTGCCCTCAACCTGTTCGGTCAGCGGGTTGGCGCGAAAGCCGATGGTCCAGATCACGGTGCTCGATTCAATCCGTTGCCCATCCGCCAGGGTCACGCCGCCGGCATCCACCGAGGCGACCGAGGTGTTCAGTACCCATTCAAGCCCCAGTGCCTGGCTGGCGTCGATGATCGAGGGGCGTATGCCGTCGCCCATCGACGCGGCAATCTGCGGCCCGCGGTCGACCACGATCACACGGATGTTGGCCGTCTCACCCAGCGCCGCACGCAGGCGCGCCGGCATTTCAGTGGCGGTCTCGATACCGGTAAAGCCGCCGCCGGCTACCACCACGGTATTGCGGGCCGGGCTGTCTGGCAGGTTTTTGAGGGCCTTGATATGGGCCTCAAGGCGTGCGGCGTCTTCGATTTGATCCACATCGAACACGTGCGCGATGCCGTCCATGTCTGGGCGGTTCAAGCGGCTGCCGGCGGCCACTACGAGGCGGTCGTAGGTGAGGGTGGCCGGGATGCCGGCCGCGTTGCGGTAGGTCACTTGCTTATTAGTGGCGTCGATGCTGTCGGCGGCGCCTTGCACAAAGGTCACGCCCACGGCGTCGAACAGCGCATCAAGCGGGGCCAGCATGGTATGCACATCGGGCTCGTAGAACCGTGGGCGAATACGCAGTTGCGCTTGGGGGGCGAGCAGGCTGATGCGCACATCGTTGCGGTCGTGCTTGTCCAGCAGCCGAGCCGCGCTCAAGGCGCTCCACACGCCACCGAACCCGGCGCCGACGATCAGAATATGTTGTTTCATAGGTTGCTCCAGAGACCAGATAAGCCGCAAGGCATTGCCGGATCACTGTAAAAGCAGCAGGATCTGTCCGAAAGGACATATAACCCTGGATGACTGCCAGCTCAGTTGGCCTAGCGGGAAAAGCGCTCGCGGTAGTCGCGGGGTGAGATGGCCAACTGGCGGTGGAAGGTGCAGCGCATGCGTTCTTCGTCGCCAAACCCGCACAGCCCGGCGATCTGCTCGATGCTGCGCTGGGAGTCTTCAAGCATGCGGCGCGCCGCTTCCATGCGAAACAGTTCGATGGCCTTGGCCGGGGTGCGACCGGTTTTTTGCTTATAGACCCGGGCAAAATTGCGTGGGCTCATATGGCTTTGCGCGGCCAGGCGCTCGACGCTGAGGTCGCTGTCGCGCAGGTTGTCGCTGATCCAGGCATGCAGCGCATCAAAGCCGGCGCTGTCGGCGGTTTGCGCTTGCAGTACTTGGCTGAACTGCGCCTGGCCACCGGGGCGCTTGAGGAACACCACCAATTCGCGTGCCACTTGCAGCGCTCCCTCGCGCCCGCAATCGGCCTCTACCAGCGCGAGCGCCAGGTCGATCCCGGCGCTGACGCCCGCCGACGTCCACACCTGGCCTTGCTGTACGAAGATCGCGTCCACGTCCACCTCGATGCTAGGGAAGCGTTGCTTGAGCAGCTCGCACATGGCCCAATGCGTCGCCGCGCGGCGCCCCTCCAGCAAGCCGGCCAGCGCCAGCAAAAACGTGCCGCTGCACACCGAAGCGGTACGTCGCGCCTGACCGGAGGCGTTGCGCAACCAGTCCACCAGGGCAGTGTTGTCCAGCATGGCTTGCTCAATGGCGGGCGCGCCGGGTACCACCAGGGTGTCGATGGTGGCTGGGTCCAACTGCGCCAAAGCCACGGTGTCGACGCTCAAGCCTTCGGCGGTTGGCATCAACCCGCCCGCCCGACCGGCGTTATGCAACACATAACCTTGCAAACCGCGCTCGGCCATGGCCTTGGTGGCAGCCCAGAACACCGTCTGCGCGCCGGTCAGGTCGAGCAAACCCATCTGCGGATACGTCAGGAACACCAAGGTGCGCGGTTGGGCCAATGGGGAGAGTAGGGTCATACGCTGGCCAGTTGCTCGATCTGGCTCAAGGTGCGCAAGTTTGCACCCATGCCCCTGGTAAATGGCTTGAGTTGTTCAAGTTTGGACGTCATGGCGGTGGTCTCCGGTAAAGGGGCAGGGCGCTGTTTTACCATGCCCCCCAGACAGTTTAAGCAGTCGCACAGCGTTTGGTCTTGGTTGAACAGTGTTTTGGCAAGGCGCTTGTGCGAATGTCGGTCAGGATTCACCTTGCTGATCGGCTCTGTTTGTTACTATCGCCATCCCGTCACCCGGAGTCGCCGCCCTATGCAACACCAGTGGGATGAAATGCACCGCACCCGCAAGCCCACGTTCGTCCTGTGTGGCGAGCCCCAGGGGGATGTGCTCAATCTCTATGTTCACGGTTACTCGGCGTTCTTCAACCGCCAGCAACTGGGCAATTTCAAGCAGCAGTTGGCGGGTATCGAAGGCTCGACCAACTTGATGCTGTTCTGGCCGGCGGGGCATTTTCTGGAAAACCTGTTTGCACCGTTCAAGGACGTGCTCGCCTCGCTGCTCGGCGGTGGCGGCCTGGGCGCGGCGACGGTGGGCGTGGGCAAGGCCATTGCCTATTTTCTCGACCATTACAAAAGCGTCGAGGCACGGGTGGATGAAGTCGCCAAGACCTTGTTGCCCGAACTGGCCGGCTACCTGCACAACCAGTCTTTGCCGGTGCGGCGCATCAACCTGATCGGCCATTCCCTGGGCGCACGCATTCTGGTCAAGAGCCTGCTGGCCAGCCCCGAGATCGCTCGCGAATTGCCGTTGAATAACCTGTTGTTGATGGGCGGCGCGATCTGTACTTCGAGCCCGTGGGACGAAGTGTCGGCGCCGCTCAAGGGGCGGCTCATCAACTGCCATTCCAGCAAGGACTGGGCGCTGGCCATGAAACCCGATACCGAGCGTTGCATCGGCCGCTATGCGATTGACGTAACGCCGGCCCTCAAGGCCAAGGTCACCAATGTGCACCTGGCCAGCTTCGATCATGCCGCCTATTGGCCGCAGTTGAAGACGGTGGTGCAGTACACCGATTTGTTGCAGGAGCGACGCGGCATGATCCGTGTGGACTCGCGCAGCAGTGAAGTGCGTTTTGCCGAAGCGGACGTGGACCTGTACCCGGCATTGGTGCAAGCGCGGCCGGAGGAGCTGAAGTTTCTTGCCGAACTGATGGCGCAAAAGCGCAGTGCCGCGATTGATGCCAGTGTGCGTGAGCCGTTGAAACTGGCCATTGAGTTGCAGCGCATGGGCGGTGATAGCTTTATGAACCTGGCCCGTGGCCATGGCGTGGGCTATCGCCAGATTGCCGAAGATGTGGCGCAACGCCTGGGTATCAAATTCGATCAACCACTTGAGCACGTGGCGCTTGCCGAGATCGAAGGGCAGGTCGCAGAAACACTGATCGAGCAGTACAAGGACAAACTCAGTCGCGCTGATCGCCAAGCGTTCGAGGCCGAGCTCAAGGCGGCGGCACAAAAAGAGCAGGGGCTGTTCAACCGGTTCGATCTGGGCCGTTCGGCCACCACCGCCCTGAGCGGCACGGCGTTGGCCGGGCTGACCGGGTTTATCCTGCGACGCGGTGCGGCCACGGCGATTCCGGTGGTGGGCCAGGCGCTGGCTGCGGCGATGCTGCTGTTCAGCGGGGTGCGAGCGTTTTCCGGCCCGGCGTATTCGATCACCACCTTGGCGGTACTGGTGGTCGGCGTGATTCGCCAACGCATGGAGCGCGAGGCCCTTAACCAGGAACTGGACCTGGTGGTGCAAGTGGTGGAGGCGTTTGACCTGCCACGGGACACGGTGATGCGTACGGTCGCGTCCGACTGATAAGCTGCTGCCCAAGTCTTGTGTTTACCTGGAATACTGCGTGAAATTCAGCCTGCCGAAAATCGCTACCGCCCCGTTCTGCCCGCCGGAAGTGGCCGGCTCTGTCGCTGTTGATCCCAAGGCGTCGTTTTTTAAACGGGTGTTGATGTTTGCTGGCCCCGGCCTGCTGATCTCCATCGGCTACATGGACCCCGGCAATTGGGCAACGGCCATTGAAGCCGGCTCACGCTACGGCTACAGCCTGTTGTTTGTGGTACTGCTGGCCAGCCTGGCGGGGATGGCGGTGCAGTGCCTGTGTTCACGGCTGGGCATCGCCACCGGCAAGGACCTGGCGCAACTGTGCCGTGAGCGCTACAGCCAGCGTTCTTCTCGTACCCAGTGGGTGTTGGCGGAAATTTCCATCATCGCCACAGACCTTGCCGAAGTGCTCGGCTGCGCCCTGGCGTTTCACCTGTTGCTGGGGGTGTCGTTGACCACCGGCATTGTCATTACTGCCTTCGATACGCTGTTGATCCTGGCCCTGCAAAATCGTGGGTTTCGCCGCCTGGAAGCGATCATGCTGGCGCTGGTCGCCACCATCGGCGTGTGCTTTTTCATCGAACTGGTGCTGATCAAACCCTACTGGCCCGACGTGCTCAGCGGTTTCCCCCCGTCACTGTCGGCCATCAGCGATGCGGCGCCGTTGTACCTGGCCATCGGCATCCTCGGCGCCACGGTCATGCCCCATAACCTCTACCTGCACCCCTCTATCGTGCAGACCCGCCTGATCGGCAAGGACCTGGCGAGCAAGCAGGATGCAGTCAAGCTGGCGCGTATCGACACCATTGGCTCCCTGGCCTTGGCGCTGTTGGTCAACGCCGCGATCCTGGTGTTGGCCGCGGCGGCCTTCTACAAAACCGGCCATACCGATGTGGTGGAAATCCAGGACGCCTATCACCTGCTCGACCCCTTGGTCGGCGGTGCTTTCGCCAGCATCCTGTTCGGTATCGCCTTGCTGGCTTCTGGCCAGAGTTCGACCTTTACCGGCACCATTGCCGGGCAAGTGATCATGGAGGGGTACCTGAACCTGCGCATACCCTGCTGGCAGCGCCGCCTGATTACTCGTGGGCTGGCGCTGATCCCGGCGTTTCTCGGGGTATGGCTGATGGGTGACGATGCTATCGGCAAGCTGCTGATTCTCAGCCAGGTGGTGCTGAGCCTGCAATTGCCCTTTGCGTTGTACCCGTTGATCCGCATGACCGGCGACAAGCAATTGATGGGGCCTTTCGTCAACCGGTTGCCCACGCGGCTGCTGGCGTGGTTTCTGTTCGCGGTGATCAGTGGGGCGAATGCGTGGTTGATTGGGCAGTGGGTGTTCTGAGCCAGGGTTGAGTCAGTGCTCTTTTTCTCAACCCGGCCTTCGAACAGTTTGCGCTCCGTCAGGGGGCGGTCACACTCACCGATCCCAATACGGCACCGTCCCAAAACACTCCACGAAATAGTCGATCACCGTGCGCACCTTCAGCGAGAGCCTGCGGCTGCCCGGCCACAACGCGGCGATCTGTTGGGGCTCCAGGGTTGTCGCAACGTCGTATTCGCCGAGCACCGCCTGCAAGGTACCGGCGCGCAGGCTTTCGCCAATCAGCCAGGAAGGAAACACCACCAGGCCCAGGCCTTGTTCGGCGGCGTGGGTGAGTGTGTCGGCGTGGTTGCCGGTGATGGGGCCGCTGACGCTGTAGGCTGTCCAGTCGCCTTGGCCGCGGCGGAAGAACCAGCGCTGCTGGCCGGTGATGCCTTTGTAGGCCAGGCAGTGGTGGTGGGCCAATTCGTCGGGGTGACGCGGCGTGCCATGCTGGGCCAGGTAGGCGGGGCTGGCTGCGATGCGAAAGCGTTGCGGCGCGAAGATGCGCGCCTGCATGCCCGAGTCATTGAGCACGCCGATACGAAACAGCAGGTCGGTGCCGTCTTGCAGCGGGTCGACGAAGGTGTCGGTCTGCTGGATATCCAGTTGCAGCTTCGGGTAGCGCCGGCATAACCCTCCCAGCCAGGGTGAAAGGTGACGCTGGCCGAACACCATGGGCGCGTTGATGCGCACCAGGCCGCTGGGCTCGCTGTCTTGCTCCTGCAGGGCTTGGTTCGCCGTCTCCAGTTGCTCCAGTAGCAAGCGCGCGTGGCGGCCCAGCAGGCGGCCGGCTTCGGTGGGGCTGACGGCACGCGTATGGCGGTAGAGCAATTGCTGGCCGACGGCCTGTTCCATCAGTTGAATCTGCCGCGAAATGGAGGAGGGCGCCAGGCTTTCACGGCGGGCTACTTCGGAAAAGCTGCCCTGGTCCAGCACGGCCACAAAGAGGCGTAGCGCCTTGAAACTCAGTTCATTCAAGCCCTGCATCATCTCTCCATTCTGTGCGTTTTGCGCAAAGGTGTTGTCTGCATACTCCCATTTATCGCACAGAACGGCCACCGGATAATGCGCGTCATGTTTTTCCTTTCTTGATACGCGGGTGATGTATGCAGGCACGTTCTACCGAGGGCCTGGCGCAGGCCAGGCCGAGTAACAACCTTCTACGGCTGCTGCTGTTGCCGTTGGTGATTCTGGCGGGCATGGGCCTGTCGGTGGAGGCCGGTTTGCTCGGGCCATTGGGCGCGCAGGTCGGGCATTTGTGGGCAACGTTGAGCATCTTTGGTGTTGGCACCGCAATCCTGTTTTTACTGCTGCTGTTCAGCGGCCCGCAAAAGGGCCCGGCATTCACGCAACTGCCGCGCTGGCAGTTGATCGGCGGCTTTCTGGGGCCGATGTATGTAGTGGTGTTGACCCTGGCCACACCGCACATCGGCATCGCGATGACCATGATTGCGATCCTCTCGGGCCAGGTGGGCAAGAGTGTGTTGATCGACCATTTCGGCTGGTTCGGCACGGCGCGCAAACGGGTCAATGGCGAGCGCTGGATCGCGTTGGCGTTGATTGTGGCGGCACTGGTTCTGATTGCACGAGGCTAAGGCGATGAATGTGTTTATGTTGTTGGTGGTGGTGATTGCAGCGGGGGCGGTGCTGAGTGTACAGGCCGCTATCAATGGGCGTCTGGGCCAGGCTGTGGGGGTATTGCGCAGCAGTCTGTTGACCTTCGCGGTGGGTGCGCTGACCACGGCGCTGTTGATATTTTTCTTCGAGCCGGCCCAGGCCGTCAGCCTGCTGGAGGTGCCAAAGTGGCAATTGACCGGTGCCCTGTTTGGCGTGGTGTACATGATGGTGATGGTCGGCGCGGTGCCGGTGGTCGGCACGGCAGTCGCTACGGTGGCGGTGATTGTCGGGCAACTGGGCATGGGCATGTTGATCGACAACTTTGGCTGGCTGGGCAACCCGGCGATCGAGCTGTCGGGCAGTCGTATCCTCGCGATGCTGTTGCTCGCCCTGGCGTTGGTGTTCATGTACCGCAGTAATAGCCGCCGGGCCGACTGACGGCGCTGAACCATGCTTGCTTGCCCAGGGTCACTGCTTAAGGTGCGGCGCTCGCCGCATCGGACGACCATGAAAAAGGAGTCTGACCATGCCAGATCAAACCTGTGCTTGCCCCCACTGCAAATGTGTACTGGGCGCTGACGCAATAATGAAAGACGGCAAGGGCTATTGCTGTCAGGGCTGTGCCGAGCACCATGCTCACGGTGAGCCGTGCGCCGCAGCGACGGGCTGCGAATGCGCCAAGTCGG
Source organism: Pseudomonas sp. GL93 (assembly GCF_003408955.1). Taxonomy (NCBI): domain Bacteria; kingdom Pseudomonadati; phylum Pseudomonadota; class Gammaproteobacteria; order Pseudomonadales; family Pseudomonadaceae; genus Pseudomonas; species Pseudomonas sp. GL93. The sequence continues at coordinate 26,931 of NZ_NKRF01000014.1, read as the reverse complement.
CCCACGGTTGACAGGGTTGACCTGCAGGCCCGGGCACCCGGTGCCTGCAGGATAAGTAAAAACAGTTCGCTTGCCGGCGACCAGTCTTTCCCATGCTCGCCTGTCCCCGATTGATGTGTACCCGCCATGGCCCTGGCCGCGCCCCCCGATCTCAGTGATCACGCCGTTCCCGTGCAGCCGTTGGCGCGTACCTACCCGCGTGGGTTGTACGTAGAGCCGCACAGTCACGATTGGGGCCAACTGCTCTATGCCATGAGCGGTGTGATGTGGGTCGAGACGCCCCGCGAAGCCCTCGTGGTGCCGCCCCAGCGCGCGGTGTGGTTGCCGCCGGGGGTGGAGCACGGGATCCGCGTGGTCTCCGATTTGCAGATGCGCAATATCTACCTGCGCCCGGCGTTGGCGGCGACCCTGGACAGCCAGGTGCAGGTCATCGAAGTGGGCCGCTTGTTGCGGGAGTTGATCGTGACATTAGTGGAGCAGGGCGATCACGGCGATGCGGCCTACTATGAGGCTGTCGTAGGTCTGGCCCTGCTGGAGTTGCAACGTGCACGTCGCTCGCCTATTCGCATTGCCATGCCGGTGGCGGCTGATCGTCGGCTGATCAATGCGTGCCAGGCGGTCATGGCGTCGCCCTCCCTGGACATCCCGTTCGAGCAGCACGCCGAGGCGGCGGGCGCCAGCGTGCGCACCCTGGCGCGGTTGTTCCAGCAGCACCTGGGCATGGGGTTTGCCCAGTGGCGCCGTCAGGTGCAGTTGGCCACGGCGGCGGCGGAGTTGATCCAGGGCCAGTCGGTGAGCGGCATAGCGCGCACCCTGGGCTATTCGCCCAGCAGCTTCAGCGACATGTTCCGACGTGAACTGGGAGTGTCGCCGTCGCAGTACAGGGGTTGGCCGAAATCCTGAAGCACTTGGCCGATACCCACGGTAGACGCGCCCTAGACTGAGCTCATCAATCAATCGGGCGCAGTTTTCATGAGCTATTTGATTTCCTTGGCCATCGGCCTGTTTGTCGGCGTGATCTACGGCGCGCTGGACTTCCGCTCGCCTGCACCGCCCGCTATCGCACTGGTCGGCCTGATGGGCATGCTGCTCGGCGAAAAGCTCTGGCCCATGGCGCGGCAGTTGGTCAGTGGTTGGTTGTCCTGATCCCTTTTCCCTTCGACGGATGCCCTCGATGAACGCACTTCAATTTACCGCCACCGGCGACCTCGCCAACCTGCGCCTGGTGGAGGTGCCCATGCCGGTACCGTCTGCCGGTGAGGTGCTGGTTCAGATTAAAGCTGCGGGCCTGAACCCCAGCGACGTCAAAAACGTGCTGGGTCGTTTCCCCTACACCACACTGCCACGCATCCCTGGGCGTGATTTTGCCGGCGTGGTGGTGGAGGGCCCGCAGGCAATGCTCGGCCAGGCAGTCTGGGGCACCGGTCGGGGCTTGGGTTTTTTCGCTGACGGTTCCCATGCCCAATACCTGCGCGTATCAGCCAAAGGCGTGGCGCACAAACCCACGCATTTGAGCTTTGCCCAGGCGGCCAGCCTCGGCGTGCCCTATACCACCGCCTGGGATGCCCTGGAGCGCAGCGGCGTTGGCAAGGGCACGCGTTTGCTGGTGATCGGCGCCAACGGCGCGGTCGGCAGTGCGGCGTTGGCGCTGGCGAAGATACGCGGTGCGCAGGTGCTGGCGGCGGTGCGCAAGGCCGATCAGCTCGAGTTGTTGCAGGCTCAAGGGTTGGACGCGATTGCCTTGGGCAAGCCAGAGGCTCTGGGCGCGCAAGTGCAGGCCGTGTTCAAGGGCGGCGCCGACGTGATCTTTGACACCACCGGTTTCTGGCTGCCTGCCGCAGTGGCGGGGCTGGCACCGTTCGGCCGCATCGCCATCATCGCCGCCCCGGTTGACGGCCACGTGCAGTTGCCCGCCCTGGCGCTGTACCGTAAGGGCGGGTCGGTGGTGGGGGTCAACTCGTTGCTGTACAGCTGCGAACAATGCGCGGTGATGTTGGAGGCGTTTGGGCGCTTCTTTGATGAAGGCCTGTTGCCGTTGCCTACGGGGTTGCGTGAAGTGGCGTTGGTGGAGGGTGTTCAGTGCTATGCAGAAGTGAACAACGGCAGCCCAGACAAAATCATTTTCCTGCCGTGATGGGATAGAAATGTGGGAGCGGGCTTGCTGTGGCGAGGGAGCTTGCTCCCGCTCGACAGCGCAGCTGGAGCCGGCTTTTTTGGGGGCGCTACGCACCCCAGCGCAAGCAAGCTTGCTCGCCACAGCAAGCCCGCTCCCACAGTGTTGATCTTTATTCGGTTTCGGGAACGCCTTTTTCCCACGCCGACCAGTTCTTCACAATCGCCTGGACCAACGGGTTGCCCGTGCGGTACAGGTTTTCCAGCGCCGGTACAAACCCACCCTGGTCCGCATACTTGAGCAGGTTGTCCACTTCGCTGTAGCCAGGGTAAGGCCGGTCAAAGTCGGAACCTGCGCGCACCACGGCCAGGCGCTGGATATCCACCAAGCCTTCGCGGCTGGCGCGCAGCAGCGCTTCGTAGGTGGAGTTGTCTTCCTGTTGGGTGGTGCAGTATTCGCCTTTGTTGTCGGTGAGCAACTGGGTCCAGACTTCGGCACGTTCGCTCAACCGGGTACCGGAAAACCAGGTGTTGCCCGCCAGGGTGTCGCAGCGGGTGACTTGCGGCGGTTGGTTGGCCGGGGCGGCGGGGTAGTGTTTGCGCCAGGCGGCGGATTCTGTGCTTTCTGTCAGCTCCACCTTGTGCGACAAGGCAAACGCCTTGGCTTGCAGCTTGGGGTTGAGCTCAAACACTTCGGTCTTGTAGTCCAGCGGTGGTTTTTCGTTGGGCCCCTTGGTGTTGATCCCGATATAGCCTGTCGGCCAGTCCTTGGGCGCGTCCCGTGAATCCAGCTCCCACTGCGTGCCGAACTCCACTAGGTAATGGGCCCATGCCGCGGTACCGATGGTGCCGTGCTTGGGGTTGATGCCGGCGATCCCGGCGACCAGGAAGTAGCTCTGGCGCAGGTCGAACTTGGGCGACAAGGCCAGGGCCAGGGTAGACGCGGCAGCGTTGGTTTGGCCCATGCCGGTTACCAGCAGGCACACGTCCTGGGCGTTGCAGCGAATCACCGGGTACTCGGCGGACAAGCCCGGTACGCGTACTTCTTGCTTGAGGGCCAGACGGTCGATCCAGGTTTGCGCCTCTGGGGCGAACATGGTGATCAGCATCACCTTGGGTTTGATCGGCGCCGGGCTATCCGCCAGCACCACGTGGGGCAATAGGGCCAGGCCGACGGCCAGCGAGACACGAGTCAATGCGTTCATCTACAGCTCCTTGATCAGAATTGGTAGCCCACGCCGGCGTAGTAACCCCAGCCGTCTGAGCGTGCGCGGAAGTTGCCTTCGCCGAAATTCAACTCGCTGCCGTCCTCCCAGTTGCCGCCGTTGTGAAAGTAACGGCCGACCAGGGTAAAGCGCAGGTGGGTAAACGAGTACAGCAACACATTGGTGGCCACCAGGGAATTGGCGGTACGTGCCGGGTTGTCCTTGTGCAGGTCCGAGCCGAAATCGTAGTTGGTAAAACCGATGTAGGTCAGCGAGGCGCCGTTGTCGAACTTGCCGATGGGCACGATGTATTTCATCTGCGCCCGGTAGCCGTCCCAGGAATACTCATTGCTGGCGCCGTAGTTTTCCCACTGGTAGCGCCCGTAGAAGTTGGCCGACAAGTTGACCCGCGAGTGGGTGTCGATATCGGTGCCCAGGCCGCTGTACAAGGTGTTGGCGCGGTTTTCCTTGCGGCTGCCGTGGTCGTAGATCCAGTCAAAGGCCACATACCATTCCTTGAATGGGCCAATTGCCAGGCTGCGTCCTGCGAGGTAGTCGATGGAGATCCGCGGTTCATGCTCCATGAACACCGGCGAGCCATGGTCCCACACGCCTTTGTCATTACTGTTGCCGATGGTGAGAATCTTCGGCACATCGATATAGCCGTACAACTCAAAGGGGCCCTTGCGTCCGAAGTACTCGTATTCCAGGTAGACGTCATCTTGAGGCTTGGGGCCGAAACTGATGTCTTTGCTGCCAATCAGCGTGAGGTCCTGGTTAAACCACTCGGACAGATAGACGCCTTTTTTCGCCGGGGGGTTGGCTTCAGGGCTGAGGGTTTCGCCCTGTGCTGAGTCATCGATGGGCTTTTCCTGCGCCAAAATGGGTGCACTGAGTACTCCCGTAACGGCGGCCAGTAGCAACGAAACGCCAAGACCAGCACGAGGCTTTGAGGTGGGGTGCATTGAAAGTCCTTATTCTTAGGCGGTTTAAACCCGATTCGACGGGGAGGAGTGAACTTGGCGGTCAAGTTCGTTCCGCAAACGTTTGCACAGGCTGTACCAACTTGGGTCAATGGCTTGAACTGTTTAGAAAAAAGAGCAATTAGCCGACGATTTGGTCAGGAAAATAGGGGGATTTCTGTCATCCTCAGACGCCAACGATCTGGAGGAACCTGATGTTCGAACACTACCTGCGTGCCTGGAGCCTAAGTGTCGATGGAGAGCCTATCGTCACACCTGGCAGCCACCTCTTGCCGGTGCGCTGGAAAGGCGTGCCGGCGATGCTGAAAATTGCCCATACGCCTGAGGAAAAACTCGGCGGCCGCCTGCTGAGCTGGTGGGCAGGCGACGGCGCGGCACGGGTGTTCGCCCATGACCACACCGCAGTGTTGATGGAACGCGCCATGGGGCCAGGTTCCTTGATGCGCATGGCCCTCAATGGCCAGGACGACGAAGCCAGCCAGATAGCCTGCGCCACCCTGGCCCGGCTGCATTCGCCTCGTGCGTCGCCGCCCGAAGGGTTGGTGGGGCTGGACGAGTGGTTCAGTTCCTTGTGGCACGCCGCCGAGCAGGAGGGTGGCGCCTTACGCGACTGCGCGGTAATGGCCCGCACATTGCTGGCTGCGCAACAGGAAGTGGTGGTACTGCATGGTGATTGCCATCACGACAATATCCTCGACTTTGGCTCTCGGGGCTGGCTGGCGATTGATCCAAAGCGGGTGATGGGCGAGCGCGGTTACGATTACGCTAATTTGATCTGCAACCCGGATTTGCCGACCAGTAGCGACCCGCTGCGTTTCAGCCGCCAGGTCGGGGTTATCGCCTTGGCGGCGGGTCTCTCGCGTCCACGCTTGTTGCAATGGGTGGTGGCTCATGCCGGGTTGTCTGCCGCCTGGTTTCTGGAAGACCAGGAGCGCGAGCGTGCCGTGATTGAGTTGCAGGTTGCCCGTCTGGCACAGCAGGCACTGGCTCAAGGGGCGGGCGAGTAAGGCGGCGGGTGACGGGTAACCGCGGTGAATAATTGAAGTGCGGCCTGCCGCCGGTATTCACTCGGCGTCTGGTGCATTTCGATACGAAAGTGGCGGTTGAAATTCGACAGGTTGGCGTAGCCCACCTCAAAGCAGATGTCCGCCACTGACATCTGGCTGTGCAACAACAAGCGGCAGGCACGCTGCACGCGGAACTTGCGCATCAGGTCGATAAAGCCGTGGCCGGTGTTGCGCTTGAAAAACCGCGAAAAGCCCGGTTCGCTCATGTCCAATTGCCGGGCGATATCCGATAGGCGTACATCGCCGGTCAACTCCTGCATCAGGTAGTCAAACGCCTTGTTGATACGTTCGGCGCTGCGCGCATCCAGAGTCGGTGCGTAGCACGGGCTGGCCAGGGTATTGGCCTGTGCAGGCGGTGCGTTCTTCAGGGTGTCGAGCAGTTGCAGGAACAGGGTCAGGCGTTGCAACCCATGGGCGCTGCCGATGGCCTCCATCAGCCCTGCCGCGCTCGTTGCGGTCTCGCCGGTGAATTCTATGCCCCGTCGCGCCCGTGCAAACAGTGACTGTAAATCACCGAGCTCAGGCAGGGTGGTGCGCAGGGCGAGCAGGGCGGCGCCGTCGAATTGCAGCACCACATCGCGCCCGTGCAGGTATTCGCCGGGGGCCAGGTCACCGATCCAGTCGTGGGGCAGGCCAGGGCCGATCAGTGCGACATGCCCGGCGGTGAACGCACCGATATAGTCGCCCGCCACCAGCTTGCCGTTGCCTTGACGAATCAGGTGGATTTCGAACTCAGGGTGATGGTTCCAGCGCGCCAGTTCATAAGGATAGTCATGTTCTAGCCAGCGAAAGCCATGTTCCGGTTCGGGCAGGATCACCTCAAGCTCCGCAGGGCGATGCTCAAACAGGGTGGCGGGGCTGACGGGCATGGTGCTGCCTCTTGTGGTGGTGCTTCCCAAAATACCCGCACTGGCAATCGGTGCGCTAGCCCCGGTTCCGCCTGAGACTGATACTTTTTTGATCCTGTGCCTCAGGTTAAAAAAGTATCAGCCTCGCATTCGCCAGCCGTTTGTGAGGCGGCAGGCCAAGCTGCTGTAATCGAGGCTCAACAACAAGGGGCGGCAAGCTGTTCTCGGCGACGCTCACCGGCTACCGGCAATAACCTTTTCAGGACACCCTATGAAACGACTCGAAGGTAAAAGCGCGCTGATCACCGGATCGGCGCGTGGCATTGGCCGTGCGTTTGCCCAGGCCTACATCGCTGAAGGCGCCACGGTAGCCATTGCCGACATCAACCTGCAACAGGCCCAAGCCACCGCTGCCGAACTGGGGCCGCAGGCTTACGCCGTGGCGATGGATGTCACCGACCAAGCCTCCATCGACGCGGCCATCACCACGGTGGTGAGCCATGCGGGCAAGCTCGATATTCTGATCAACAACGCCGCCCTGTTCGACCTGGCCCCCATCGTCGACATCACCCGCGACAGCTTTGAACGGCTGTTCTCGATCAACGTCGCCGGCACCCTGTTCACCCTGCAGGCCGCAGCCCGGCAGATGATCAGCCAAGGGCATGGCGGCAAGATCATCAACATGGCCAGCCAGGCCGGGCGGCGCGGCGAGCCGCTGGTGGCGGTTTATTGTGCGGGCAAGGCGGCGGTGATCAGCCTGACGCAATCGGCGGGGTTGAACCTGATCAAGCAAGGCATCAATGTGAATGCCATCGCCCCCGGTGTGGTGGACGGTGAGCATTGGGATGGGGTGGATGCGCTGTTTGCCAGGCATGAAGGGCTGGCGCCTGGCGAGAAGAAAAAGCGCGTAGGGGATGAGGTGCCGTTTGGGCGGATGGGCACGGCTGAAGACCTGACCGGCATGGCGATCTTCCTGGCGTCGAAGGACGCCGATTATGTGGTGGCCCAGACCTATAACGTTGATGGCGGCAATTGGATGAACTAGTGTTTGACGCTGACCCAACTGTGGGAGCTGGCTTGCCTGCGATAGCGTTGGTGGATTCACTCCAGTTATCGCAGGCAAGCCAGCTCCCACCTTTGAACTTCAGCATTCTTGAGAATAGGGTGAGTCAGTAACGCATCGATCCCCGCAGTAAACTGCCCCATACTTCAAGTTTCTACGCTCGCCCCGGAGGCGGTCGTATGTGCAGACCACCAGAGAACGACCATGAGCCTTTCGAAAGCCGCCATCGCTTCATTCGACGTCGACGCCCAGAAGAGCTTCACGCCTTTGTGCCCCAACGAATTGCCGGTAGCCGGTGGCGACCATATAGGCGCCGAACTCAACTACATGGCCAGCCTCGCCGACCACCGCATCGGCAGCAAGGACGCCCACACCCCCCACGCACCCTGGGTGGTTGCGCAGCACAGCGAGATGCTGCAACCCACCGGCCTGGCCCATGCCGATGTGACCTGGGTCAGCCACTGCGTGCCGGGCACCGAGGGGTTCACCCTGCTCGATGAGTTGCCCACGCCCTATGACTACGACTACTTCATCTGGAAAGGGGTCGAGCCCGACCTGCACCCCTACGGCGCCTGTTACCACGACCTGCACGACAAACTGTCCACCGGCGTCATCGAGTACCTCAAGGCCCACGGCGTGGCCCGTGTGATCGTCGGCGGCCTGGCGTTGGACTACTGCGTCAAGACCACCGCACTGCAATTGCTCAAGGCCGGCCTGCAGGTCGTTCTGCACCTGCCGGCGTGCCGCAGCATCAGCGAGGAGGGCGGTGTACAGGCCGTCAACGCGTTGCTCAAGGCCGGTGCAGACATCAGTCGCACCCGCGAAGAACTGGCCGCGATGGTCGCGCGTTAAGAGGATTTACGGCCCTCGCACACCTTTTGCCGGGTAGGTGATCGCGCCTGCAAAAGATCCTTGCAAGTCGGCAAATTCAGCCTAATATAATCCGGGTAAAACAAATAACATCCGGGTAATAAAAGATGTCTACGCACAACCTTTCCCTCTGCACCGCTTTCGCAGGTCATCAATGCATCGCCGCCGGCACCTATGTCGATGTGGCCGAGGCCCTTGTTGCTCAAGCGTTGCCCGCCGGCAGCTTCCTGGTCTTTGATGACGCCACCGGCACGCAGGTCGATTATCCGTGGCCAGCAGGTTACGCGGCGCAGCCTCCCCAGGCCGAAGGCGACGACGAGCCACCCGCAACGCCCTCGGTAGGCCGTCCGAAGTTGGGCGTCGTCGCCCGCGAAGTCACCTTGCTGCCGCGTCATTGGGAGTGGCTCGGCCAGCAGCGCGGGGGGGCGTCGGCTGCCTTGCGCCGGTTGGTCGATGAAGCGCGTATGGCCCATGCCAGCGTTGATCAACAGCGCCAGGCCAAGGAGGCCAGCTATCGCTTCATGAGCGCGATTGGCGGCAATCTGCCGGGCTTTGAAGACGCCTCGCGCGCGCTGTTTGCCCTGGACAGGGCCGGCTTCTCGAACAGTATCGCGCACTGGCCGACGGACGTGCGCACCTACCTGGCCTGGTTGTCGCGCAATGCCTTCCCGGCCCAATAATCAAGGGGCTCAGACCTTCATGGACGTTACCCGGCAACGCCCGCTGTGGCAGATCTACCTGATGTTCCTGGCACCGATGGTGCTGTCCAATTTCCTGCAGAGCTTTTCCGGTACCCTCAACGGCATTTACGTTGGCCAGATGCTGGGCACCCAGGCGTTGGCCGCGGTGTCGGGGATGTTTCCCATCGTGTTTTTCTTTATCGCCCTGGTGATCGGCCTGGGGGCGGGCGCCTCGGTGTTGATCGGCCAGGCATGGGGCGCCCAGGAGACCGGGCTGGTCAAGGCGATTACCGGTGCCACCCTGACTCTGGGCGCGTTGGTGGGCCTGGTGGCCGCCGTGCTGGGCAGCCTGTTTGCGCGCCCGGCATTGCAGGCGTTGGGCACCCCGGTGGACGTGCTCGACGATGCGGTGGGCTACGCCCAGATGATGATGTTGATCATGCCGTTGCTGCTGGTGTTCATCCTCTATACCCAACTGTTGCGTGGCGTCAGCGACACGATTTCGCCGTTGCTGGCATTGGTGGTCTCGACCCTGGTGGGCTTGCTGCTGACGCCTGCGCTGATTCGCGGCTGGATCGGCCTGCCGCCCATGGGCATCCAGAGTGCGGTGTATGCCGGGCTGGTGGGCAACGCCTTGGCAATGCTGTTTTTGGTCCTGCGCCTGCGCCACAAAAACCACGTGATGGCGCCAGACCGCGAGCTGCTTGCGGCCTTGCGCCTGGACCGCGTCATCCTCGGCAAAGTCCTGCGTATCGGCCTGCCGACGGGCTTGCAGATGGTGGTGTTGTCGCTTTCGGAACTGGTCATTCTGGCCTTGGTCAACGGCCACGGCTCCCAGGCCACGGCGGCCTATGGCGCGGTGACACAGATCGTCAACTATGTGCAGTTCCCGGCGCTGTCGATTGCCATCACCGCCTCGATCCTCGGCGCCCAGGCGATTGGTGCCGGGCGCCTGGAGCGCATCGGGCCGATCCTGCGCACTGGGCTTGTGATCAACCTGTGCCTCACCGGTGGCTTGATCGTGCTCGGCTACGGCTTGTCCCACTGGTTACTGGGCCTGTTCATCACCGACGACAGCGCACGGGTGCGGGCCGAACACCTGCTGCACATCATGCTCTGGAGCATTCTCGTATTTGGCTTCCAGGCGGTGATCGGCGGCATCATGCGCGCCAGCGGCGTGGTGCTGATGCCGGTGGCGATCTCGATCTTCTGTGTGCTCTGCGTGGAACTGCCAATGGCCTATCTGTTCAACGCCCACTTCGGATTGGAAGGGGTGTGGATGGCATTTCCGGTGACCTATCTGGCGATGCTGGTGTTGCAGATCGCCTATTACCGCCTGGTGTGGCGGCATAAGCAGATCAAGCGGTTGGTGTGAGGCTCAACCCCTGCAAGAGCAGCTCCAGGCCTTGCAAGCCTTCTTCCAGCCGTGTGCCCGGGTGCTCATCCCGGGCAATCCACAACGCGGTATTGACCAGGCTGCCGTTGATCAACTGCGCCAGTGCGTGGCTGGGGGCCGTAGGCATCAGGCCCGCTTGCATCAGGGCCTCCAGCAATTGGCGCAAGGACTCCACGCAGTGTTGTTGGGAGCCGGTGTCGCCCAGTACCGCGGGGGCATCCTGCAATACAATGCGCTGGATTTCCGGGTCCTGGGCCATGCGCAGATAGGCGCGGCAGCGCTCGCAAAAACCACTCCAAGGCTCTACGGCCTGCTCCGAGATGCGTTGCAAGCGCGCGTCCATCTCGCTGTCGAGTTGGGCGACCACCGCTGCCAGCAGCCCTTTTTTGTCACCAAAGTGATGATACAGCGCACCGCGCGTCAGCCCGGCGCTAGCAGTGAAGTCATCCATCGAGGTATTGGCATAGCCTTGGGTGGCGAAGGCCCGGCGCGCGCTCGCTATCAGGCGGGCGCGGGTGTCTTCGATCATTTCAGCTCGGGCTCGGCTCATGGGCGTCTCTTGGCTAAGTGATTGACATACGCTGCGTATGCGAAGCATGATCTGCCACATACGCACCGTATGTATTCTGCCCTGATGGTTTCAGATAGCAAGCCCAGGGCGCCGAGCAAGAGGTCAAGCAGGATGGCAAACCCCTACGCTGAATTATTCCAGGTCCCCGGTGCCAGGGCCTTTGTACTCGCCGGCATGCTGGCACGCATGCCGATATCCATGACCGGCATCGGCCTGATTACCATGCTGTCCCAAGTACATGGAGGCTATGGCCTGGCCGGTTCGGTGGCGGCGGTGTTTGCCCTGGCCACGGCGATTTGCGCACCGCAAGTGTCACGTTGGGTGGACCGCTACGGCCAGGGCAGGGTGCTGCCGATTGCCGCGCTGATCGGCGGCGGGGCGCTATTGATGTTGCTGCTGTGTACGCGGTTGCAGGCGCCGAATTGGACGCTGTTTCTGTTCGCCGCGCTGGCGGGCTGCATGCCCAATATGTCGGCCATGGTGCGGGCGCGCTGGACCGAGTTGTACCGTGGCCAGCCCAGGCTGCAAACCGCGTTTGCCCTGGAGTCGGTGCTCGATGAGGTGTGCTTCATCATCGGCCCGCCCATTTCGGTGGGGTTGAGCGTGGCGGTGTTCCCAGAAGCCGGGCCCTTGGTGGCGGGGCTGTTGCTGGCGGTGGGCGTCACCACCTTTGTGCTGCAACGGCAAACCGAGCCACCGATACACGCGCATCAGGGGGCGCACGGTCGCTGGCTGATTGCGTCGCCGTCGGTATTGATCCTGATGATTTTGCTGCTGGCCATGGGCGTGATCGTCGGCGTGGTGGATGTGGTCAGCGTGGCCTTCGCCCAGCATCAGGGCCAGCCGGCGGCGGCGAGTATCGTGCTGTCGGTGTATGCCATTGGTTCGTGCCTGGCCGGGTTGGCCTTCGGTGCCCTCAAACTCAAGGCGCCGTTGCCACGCCAGTTCCTGTACTGCGGCGTAGCCACGGCGTTGACCACCTTGCCCTTGCTGCTGGTGAGCAATATTCCCGGGTTGGCCGCTGCAATCTTTATCTCCGGGCTGTTCTTCGCGCCCACCTTGATTGTGTCGATGGCCATGGTGGAGCAGATCGTCCCGGCCAGCCGCCTTACCGAAGGCATGACCTGGCTGATCACCGGCCTGAGCATCGGCGTGGCCATTGGCGCCGCCAGTTCGGGGTGGATGATCGACCACTTTGGCGCCACCAGCGGGTTTTGGGTGGCGCTGGCGGCGGGGGGTATCGTCATGGGCTCAGCCGTGTTGGGGTATCGACGTTTGAGCTGAATGTCGGGTCGGCTCACACATGATAACGAGCGCTGTGCCGATGCCATTCGTAATTGCCTGCCAGCCAGGCTTTTACCCCACCGAGAAACCGCTGGAGCGAAGGCGAGGCGCGTTCCAGTGCTCGTCTTTCCTTGGTTTCGTACCGACACATGAGTGCGTTGTGAATGTCTGCACTAAGCGCCAGTGCATCCTGAAACGAGTGGCCCTGTTCGTGTACGAGCAACGAGGGCAGGTCGAAATCGCTGAGGTCAGGCTGCTTCTCTTTGGCGGCGGAGAACAGATCATTGACGATCATGGTTGTACTGGCGGCCAGCGCGACCACTTCACGCACAGGCGCAGAGAAATAGATATCGGCCTCAAGCTCATAGCCGCCAACGATATCAATGAGGGCCATGCAGGGGATAAAGCTGTTGACTTGACGATGTGCCAGATACTCCCAGATTCGGGGCAGGCTGTGTTCCATCCGCCACGACGCTTCTGCACCCATGCTGACGAACATGGCGATGGTCTCGTGTCGTACGCGCGCCTTTTGAGACACCGTGCCGTAGCGGTCCAGATGGCTCATATAGCCTTTCAGGCCACGCAGCACCGGGTCACTCTCAAGCGCGTGTTTCAGTGCGCGATCGTGGGGTGGATTCAGGTAGGCCTTGTCCATTGTGGCCAGAGCACGTGATAAGCGCGCGCCCAATAACTTGGGGTTGGCGCCCCGTCGTTCGTCATCACAATAGTGGTCGTCCACCGCGAACAATGCGGCCATGCATTTTGCAGCCAACAACAAGCGTTGTACGTCGTCGGTGTCGGGGTGGCACAGCATCACGAAGCGTCCGAAATTCGAGGCCCTTACGTGTTTCACTTGACCCTTGAAAATACCGGTTCGCCGCACCCATCCCACTAACAGCTCATTGATGTGGTCGCCCAGCGCCTCATCGACCCGCAGTGGTATCGGGCATTCAAGGGCAGGAAGCTGGAGGTGGGTTGTGGTTTTGGGCGGGGCTGAGTGCGGGGGGATGTCGTTCATAGCAAGACTCCGAGTGTCTATGCCATTGGACGTTACTGCGGACCAAGGGTCGGGAAAGGAGGGCGTTTTTTTCAATCTAGAAGCCCGGACGAAAAATACAATTTGATCTGTTAGTTCTGTTTGAAATCAATTTGGTTGAAAAAAGGGATAAGGGGGCACCATGACCTACCTCCTGGCGCCCGTCCCTAGCCTCGAAAGACGCCAGGGACGCCGGCGCCTGGCCTGCACGCTCGCGTTCAAACGGCGGCAAGCCCCTCTGCGCCATGTTGCTGCAGGAACTCGTTGAGCGCCTGGCGCGTGAGGTCGTTCAACGTCACTTTTTTCCGAGTCGCCGCCAGGGCCGCAGCCAGGTGCAGGTCGTGGCCGACACGCACGTTGAATGAGCCCTTGCAGGGTTTTTCGGGTGTCTGTCCCAGGGCCTGGCACGTTGCGAGGTAATCCTCCACGGCCTCTTTGAATGCGGCGTTCAACTCTGCGACGGTCTTGCCTTCGTAGCTCACCAGCGCCTTGATGAAGAGGATCTTGCCGAACAGGCAGTTGTCTTCGAGGCTGGCTTCGATGGAGCCGATGTAGCCTTTGTGTTTCAGTTGGTTGTTCACTGAATCAGTTCTCCTGATTTCAATTGTTCGATGATCTGGCGCCGAATGTAGTGTTTCAGTTCGTTGCCGGGGTGAGGCTTGTGCAGGGTGATCATTGCACTGGGATCGCCAATGTCGAACTTGACCCGGCTTCCAGCCCCTTCAATCTGTGTGTATCCCAATCGGCGTAATAACGTGACGAGCTCAGACCAGGTAAATGCCATGTGCTCATTGAGCAGTTTGGCGAGCAGCTTTTCATTTTTGGACACGGCGTTCCCTGCGTGTAACTAAATGTAGTTGCAAAAAGTGGTGTTCGTCAATCCTAGCTCAGGTTCGCGTCCCCTCCCGGGGATTGATGTAACCCCTGATGACAGCTCACTCGGCGCCACCCATCCCCTCGCTAATTTTTCCCCGCCCGGTTCGTTTTATAGGGACGACGTGCCTTTGTGCTTCCCGCCTATTGCCCCGGATTCCAAGAAATGAATGCTGAAGACTCCTTGAAACTTGCTCGCCGGTTTATCGGGCTGCCCCTGGAAAAACGCCAACTGTTCCTGCAAGCCTTGCAGAAAGAAGGCGTGGATTTTTCAAGGTTTCCGATTCCGGCAGGGGTGGAGGTGGAGGACCGCCAGGCGCTGTCCTACGCACAGCAGCGCATGTGGTTTCTATGGCAGTTGGACCCAGCCAGCGGCGCCTACAATTTGCCTGGCGCAGTGCGCTTGAGGGGGGCGCTGAACCTGCCAGCGCTGGAGCAAGCGTTCGCCAGCCTGGTGGCGCGTCACGAAACCCTGCGCACGGTGTTCCAGCGCCAGGCTGATGAGCGGCTGGCGCAGGTGGCGGTGGCGCCGTCGGTGACAGTCGAGCACCTGGATTTCACGGCCTTGGCCTTTGATGCACGGGAGCAGGCCGTCAACGCCGCCGCCACCCGTCAATCGTTGTTGCCGTTCGACCTGGAACACGGGCCGCTGCTGCGCGTGCAACTGCTCAAGCTTGCCGAGCAGGAACACGTGCTGCTGCTGACCCTGCACCACATCGTCTCCGACGGTTGGTCGATGAATGTGCTGATCGACGAATTCATCCGTTGCTATGACGCCCATGAGCGCAACGAAGCGCCCCAACTGCCGGCGCTGCCCATCCAGTACAGTGACTACGCCCTGTGGCAGCGCCGCTGGCTGGAGGCGGGCGAGCAAGCACGCCAGCTGGAATATTGGCAGGCTCGCCTGGGCGATGAACATCCGGTTCTGGAGCTGCCCACCGACCACCCGCGCCCGGCCATGCCCAGCTACCAAGGCACACGGCATAACTTCGCGATTGAGCCGGCGCTGGCCGCGCAACTGCGCAGTTGCGCGCAAAAACATAACGTCACTCTGTTCATGCTGCTGCTCGGTGCCTTTAATGTGCTGCTGCACCGCTATACCGGCCAGGGCGACATCCGCGTCGGTGTGCCGATTGCCAATCGCAATCGCACCGAAGTCGAGGGCCTGATCGGTTTCTTCGTCAACACCCAGGTGTTGCGCACCGAACTGACCGGGCAAACCCGGGTTGCCGAGTTGCTGCAAGGTATCAAGGAACATGCCCTGGGCGCCCAGGCCCATCAGGAATTACCCTTCGAGCGGCTGGTGGAAGCGCTGAAAATCGAGCGCAGCCTGAGCCACACGCCGCTGTTCCAGGTGATGTATAACCATCAGCCGGTAGTCGCCGACATCGCCTCGGTCAGCACCGCATCGGGGTTGGAATTGGCCCTGGTGGAATGGCAAGGCCGCACCACCCAGTTCGACCTGACCCTGGACACCTATGAAAAGTCCGGCACCCTGCATGCCGCGCTGACCTACGCCAATGACTTGTTCGATACGCCCACCATCGAGCGCATGGCCCGGCACTGGACCCGCCTGCTGCAAGCTATGGTGCTCGATGGCGAACAGCGCATTGGCGAATTGCCCATGCTTGACGCGGCTGAACAGCAACGGTTGCTCCACACCTGGAACCAGACCGCCGAGGCGTACCCGACCGAGCGCGGCATTCATCACCTGATCGAAGACCAGGCACGGCGCAGCCCCGATGCTCCGGCACTGGTGTTCGGTACCACCACCTTGACCTACGCCCAACTGGATGCGCGCGCCAACCAATTGGCCCATGCCCTGGGCGAGCAGGGCGTAGGGCCCGACGTATTGGTGGGTATCTGCATCGAGCGCTCCATCGAAATGGTGGTTGGCCTGCTGGCGATTCTCAAGGCCGGTGGCGCCTACGTGCCCCTCGACCCTGAGTACCCCCAGGAACGCCTGGCCTACATGATCGAAGACAGTGGCATTCAGTTGTTACTCAGCCAGCAGAGCCTGCTGGCGTCGCTGCCCGTCGCCGGTATCCAGGTGATTGCCCTGGACCAGCCGGCGCTATGGCTCGACGGCTACAGCAGCGAATCGCCGAACGTGGCCTTGCATGCCCTGAACCTGGCCTACGTGATCTACACCTCGGGCTCCACCGGCAAGCCCAAAGGCGCTGGCAATAGCCATCGGGCCTTGGTCAACCGCTTGAGCTGGATGCAGCAGGCGTATGGCCTGGGTGCCAATGACGCGGTCTTGCAGAAAACCCCGTTCAGCTTCGACGTGTCGGTGTGGGAGTTCTTCTGGCCGCTGATGACCGGCGCCCGCCTGGTGGTCGCGGCGCCTGGGGAACACCGTGAACCGGCGCGCCTGATCGACACCATTGGTCGGCACGCCATCACCACCTTGCACTTCGTGCCGTCGATGTTGCAGGCGTTTATCCATGAGCCGTGCGTACAGGCGTGCGCAAGCCTCACGCGCATTGTGTGCAGCGGCGAAGCCTTGCCCCTGGATGCGCAACAGCAAGTGTTCGCCAAGTTGCCCACCGCGGCGCTGTACAACCTCTATGGCCCGACCGAAGCGGCCATCGACGTCACGCACTGGACCTGCATCGACGAAGGTGCCGACAGCGTGCCCATCGGCCGCCCCATCGCCAACCTCGGCGCCTACGTGCTGGACGCGCAACTCAACCCGGTGCCGGCCGGCGTCAGTGGCGAACTCTACCTGGGCGGCGTCGGCCTGGCGCGCAGTTACCACCGGCGCCCAGCGCTGACCGCCGAACGTTTTGTGCCCAGCCCGTTCGTGACGGGCGAACGCCTGTATCGCACCGGAGACCGCGTACGCCAGCGCGCCGATGGGGTGATCGAATACCTCGGCCGTCTCGATCATCAGGTCAAGTTGCGCGGCTTGCGTATCGAGCTGGGCGAAATCGAAGCACGCCTGATGCAGCATCCACACGTGCGCGAAGCCGTGGTACTGGTACATGGCGGCAAGCAGTTGGTCGCCTATCTGGTGCACCCAGGCGAGGCGCCAACGGACCTCAAGGCCTGGTTGCTCAGCGGCTTGCCGGAATACATGGTGCCGACGCATTTCATTGCGCTGCCCAAGCTGCCGGTGACCGCCAATGGCAAGCTCGATCGCAAGGCGTTGCCAGTGCCAGACGCGGCACTGCAACAGGCGTTTGTCGCCCCCCAAGGCGACCTGCAAACAGCCCTGGCTGCCATCTGGAGCGACGTACTGGGCGTTGAGCAGGTCGGCCAGGACGATAACTTCTTCGAGCTGGGCGGCGATTCGATCATCTCTATCCAGGTGGTCAGCCGCGCCCGTCAGGCCGGCATTCGCCTGAGCCCGCGTGACCTGTTCCAGTACCAGAGCATCCGCAGCCTGGCCCTGGTGGCGCGTTTAGAACAGGTCAGCCTGATCGATCAGGGCCCGGTCAGCGGCGAGGTCATGCTGACGCCCGTGCAACACAGCTTTTTCGACCAGCCGATCCCGGCGCGGCATCACTGGAATCAATCCTTGTTGCTGGTGCCCGGCGAGGTGCTTGAGCCTGCACGGTTGGAGGCAGCGCTGGCGCGGTTGATCCAGCATCACGACGCCTTGCGCCTGCGCTTTGTACAGCAGGCTGACGGCTGGCAGCAGCGCCATGCCGCCTATGTCAGCGAACCGCTGTTGTGGCAATGCCAGGCCAGCACCGACGCCGAACTGGCGGCGCTGTGTGATGAAGCCCAGCGCAGCCTTGACCTTGCCCAAGGCCCGCTGCTGCGCGCCGCGTTGGTGAATTTGGCCGATGGCAGCCAACGTCTGCTGCTGGTGATCCACCACCTGGTGGTGGACGGCGTGTCCTGGCGCATCCTGCTTGAAGACCTGCAACAGGCCTACCGCGAACAGGCGCTGCCGGCGAAAACCAGTGCCTACCAGCGCTGGGCGCAACAGTTGCACAGCCATGCGCAGTCCCTCGATCAGCAACTGCCGTACTGGCAAGCCCAAACCATGGACGCCGAACTGCCGTGTGATCACCCCGAAGGCGGCCTGCAAAACCGCCTGGGCGCCAAGCTGGAAACGCGCCTCGACGCCGAACACACCCGCCGACTGCTGCAAGACGCGCCAGCGGCCTATCGCACCCAGGTCAACGACCTGCTGTTGACCGCCTTGGCGCGGGTGATCAGCCGCTGGAGCGAGCAACCTGCTGCGCTTATCCAATTGGAAGGTCACGGTCGGGAAGACCTGTTTGACGACATCGACCTGAGTCGCACCGTCGGTTGGTTCACCAGTCTGTACCCGGTGCGCCTGCATGCCGAAGGCGAGTTGCCCGACGCGATCAAGGCGGTCAAGGAACAACTGCGCGCCGTGCCCGACAAGGGCCTGGGCTACGGCCTGCTGCGCTACCTGGGCGCGCCACACGCACGTGAAAGCCTGGCGAACCTCACCGCGCCGCGCATCACCTTCAACTACCTGGGCCAGTTCGACCGTCAGTTCAACGAGTCGGCACTGTGGGTGCCGGCCAGCCAGGGCAGTGGCCAGGCCCAGGATCCAGAGGCATCGCTGGCCAACTGGCTGACGCTGGAAGGGCAGGTGTATGGCGGCGAGCTGTCGTTGCAATGGGGGTTCAGTCGGGAGATGTTCGAGGCGGCGACTGTGCAGCGTTTGGCGGATGAGTACGCAGCCGAACTCAACGCGCTGATCGAGCATTGCTGTGCCACGCCGGCAGGCCAGGTGAGCCCGTCGGATTTCCCGCTGGCACGCCTCACCCAGCAGCAACTGGATGCCTTGCCCGTGGCCGGGCCGGCGATTGCCGACCTTTATCCGCTGTCGCCGATGCAGCAAGGCATGCTGTTCCACACTCTGTTGGAGCCCGAGGCCCAGGCCTATATCAACCAGTTGCGCCTCGACATAGAGGGCCTCGATTTGCTCGCTTTCGGGCGTGCCTGGCAGGCTGCACTGGATCGCCACGACATCCTGCGCAGCAGCTTCCATTGGCTGGGCCTGGACAGTGCCCATCAGCTGATCCAGCGCCAGGTCGACCTGCAACTGCAAGTGATCGAAGACCCAAATGCGGATTTCGACACCCTGGCCCAGGCCGAACGCGGTTTTGCCCTGAATGCCGCGCCGCTGTTTCGCCTGACGCTGGTGCGCGGTGCCGGTGCGGCCTGGCACTTTATCTTCACCAGCCACCACATCCTCATGGACGGCTGGAGTAACGCGCAGTTGCTCGGTGAAGTCATCGCTCACTATGCGGGGCAGGCAGTGCCGGCGCCGCTCGGGCAGTTCCGCGATTACCTCGCCTGGCTGCAACAACAATCCTTGGGCGAAGCGTTCTGGAAAACCGCCCTGGCGGCATTGCCGGCGCCGACTCTGCTGGCGCAAGCGCTGCGCACGCCGGTCGACGGGGTGGGTATGGCAGACCATCACGTGGCACTAGAGAGCGACTTTACCCGCCGCCTCGGCGAGTTCGCACGCCAGCACAAAGTCACCCTCAATACCCTGTTGCAAGGGGCTTGGAGCCTGTTGCTGCAACGCTACACCGGCCAGGACTGCGTCGCCTTCGGTGCCACGGTGGCCGGGCGTTCCGCACCGCTGCCGGGGATCGAGCAGCAACTGGGCCTGTTCATCAACACCTTGCCGATCATCAGCACAGCCTCGCCAGCCCAGTCGTCCGCGACGTGGCTCAGCGAACTGCAAGCGCTCAACCTCAGCCTGCGTGACCATGAACATGTGCCGCTCTACGACATCCAGGGCTGGGCCGGCCAGCAAGGCGCGCTGTTCGACACCTTGCTGGTGTTCGAGAACTTCCCGGTCGCCGAGGCGCTCAAGCAAGGCGCGCCGGCCGGCCTGACCTTCGGTCACCTGCACAACCATGAGCGCACGCACTATCCATTGACCCTGGGCATCGAACTGGGCGCCAGCCTGCGCCTGGAATTGAGCTATGACCGTGCCCAGTTCAGCGAGGCGCAAGTGGCGCAGCTGAGCGCCAACCTGCAACACCTGCTGGCGCAATTACTCGCAGACGCTCACATGCCGCTGGGCAACCTGCGCCTTCTCGATGCCCCTGCGCAACGGCAGATGCTCGCTCTGAGCCGCTCAGCCGCAGCGCCCCAGGCCAACGAACGTGTGCATCAGCGTATCGCAGCCCAGGCCGAGGCGACGCCAGACGCCCTGGCTGTACAGGCCGGTGATGCCAGCTTGAGCTACGCCCAGTTGAACCAGCGCGCCAACCGCCTGGCCCATCGCCTGTTGGCGCTTGGTGTCGGCCCCGGCCAACGTGTGGGCCTGGCTTCGCGGCGTGGCCCGCAGTTGATCGTCAGCCTGCTGGCAGTGCTCAAAAGTGGGGCGGCCTACGTACCGCTGGACCCTAAATACCCGACGGAGCGTTTGGCCTACATGCTCGCCGACAGCCGCCTGGACGTGCTGCTCAGCGAAACCGGCTTGCTCGCCGACTTGCCTTTGCCCCACGGCCTGACCCGCATGGATTTCAGCGCCAGTGGCGACGAACTTACCGGCTACCCGACGACCAATCCGCCTAATCACGCGGCGGCGGCTGACCTGGCCTATGTGATCTACACCTCTGGCTCCACCGGCCAGCCCAAGGGCGTGGCCATCGACCATGCCGCCCTCGGTCAATTCTGTGACAGCGCCACGCTGTACAGCCGACTGAGTGCCGAGGACCGCGTGTTGCAGTTTGCGACCTTCAGTTTCGATGGTTTTGTCGAACAGTGCTTCCCGCCCCTGTGTGCGGGCGCGGCATTGATCATGCGTGGCGATGAACTCTGGGATGCCGGGCAACTGGCGCAAGCGATCGTCGAGCAGGGCGTGACTCTGGCCGATTTGCCCGCCGCCTACTGGTACCTGTTGGCGCAAGAGTGCGCCGAGCACCGTCGCTCCCTGGGCAAGCTGCGCCAGGTGCATGTGGGGGGTGAAGCCATGTCGGTGGAGGGCGTGCGTGCGTGGTACGCCGCGGGCTTGGGCAATGTGCGCCTGGTCAATACCTACGGGCCGACCGAAGCCACGGTGGTGTCCAGTGTGCATGAGTGCCAATTGGCCGATGCCAACGACGCCTACGGCGTGCCAATCGGGCAGGCGATTGCCGGGCGCGGCCTGTATGTGCTCGACAGCGGTTTCGAACTGTTGGCCACCGATGGCGTGGGCGAGCTGTGCATTGGCGCCGAGGTTGGCTTGGCGCAACGCTACTTCGACCGCCCGGCGCTGACCGCCGAGCGCTTCTTGCCGGACCCGTTTTCCGCCACGCCCGGTGCGCGGCTTTATCGCAGTGGCGACCTGGCCCGGTATAACCCGGCGGGTGCGCTGGAGTACGTCGGGCGTATCGACCATCAAGTGAAGATTCGTGGCCTGCGTATCGAAATGGGCGAAATCGAAGCCAGCCTGCAAGCCTTGCCCAATGTGCGCGAAGCCGCCGTGCTTGCGCAGCCGAGCGCGACCGGCGTGCAGTTGGTGGCGTACGTGGTGCCCGTCGAAGGCCAGGTGCTGGAAACCCCGGCACTGGCGGCGCGCTTGCGCCAGACGTTACCGGACTACATGGTGCCGGGCCATTGGGTGGTACTTGATGCCTTGCCGTTGAACAACAGTGGCAAGCTCGACCGCCGCGCACTGCCCACCCCCGACCTGAACCGGGCCAGCGCCGCCTACGTAGCGCCGCAGAGTCCGTTGCAAATCCAGTTGGCGGCGATCTGGCAAGCAGTGCTGCAGGTCGAGCAGGTTGGCCTGGAAGATCACTTCTTCGAACGCGGCGGCCATTCCTTGCTGGCCACCCAAGTGATCTCCCGGGTGCGCCACGACCTCAAGCTGGAAGTGCCGTTGCGGGCCCTGTTCGAACAGCCGACGCTGGCCGCTTTCGCAGCGGCGTGCGCAGGCGTGCAGGCCGATACCGCGCCCGTGATGCAGGCGGTTGGCCGTGAGCAGCCGCTGGCGTTGTCCTTTGCCCAGGAGCGGCAGTGGTTTCTCTGGCAATTGGACCCCACCAGCGCGGCCTATCATGTGCCCACCGCCTTGCATCTGCGCGGTGAACTCGACATCGCGGCGCTGGAGCGCGCCGTCGAGGCCCTGGTGCAGCGCCATGAACCGCTGCGCACCACCTTTGTGGAGTCGGGCGAGCACACTGTGCAAGTCATCCACCCAAGCCTGGCAGTGCCAGTAGAACAACAAAAGGTCGACGTCGGCGCTATCGAGCAGGCTGTCACCGAAGAGATCCAGCGCCCGTTCGACCTGCGCAACGGCCCGCTGATGCGCGTCAAGTTGCTGATCGTCGCGCCTGATCACCATGTGCTGATCATCACCCAACACCACATCATCTCTGACGGCTGGTCGATGCAAGTGATGATCGACGAGTGGGTGGCGCTGTACCAAGGCGACGCAGGGTTGCCGGCCTTGCCGATCCAGTACGCCGACTACGCCCAGTGGCAGCGCGACTGGATGGCGGCTGGGGAACAACAACGCCAGCTCGATTACTGGTGCGCTCGTCTGGGTCACGAACATTCCCTGCTGGACCTGCCCCTCGACCATCCGCGCCCCGCAGTGCAGAGCCATCGTGGTGCGCGCCGCCAGATTCATCTGGAGCGTGCGCTGCTGACTGAACTCAAGGCCCTGGCCCAGCGTCAGGACGTGACGCTGTTCATGTTGTTGCTGGCCTCGTTCCAGACCTTGCTGCACCGCTACAGCGGCCAGGCGCAGGTGCGTGTCGGCGTGCCGGTCGCCAACCGTAATCGCTTCGAAACCGAGCGACTGCTGGGCTTTTTCGTCAACACCCAGGTGCTGCAAGCCGACATGCACGGGCAGATGCCGTTCGACCAGTTGCTGGCCCAGGTCAAGCAGCGTGCCCTGGAGGCGCAGGCCCATCAGGACCTGCCGTTCGAGCAGCTCGTGCAAGTGTTGCAGCCCGAGCGCAGCCTGAGCCATAACCCGCTGTTCCAAGTGATGTTCAACCACCAGGACAGCCTGCGTTCAGCCCCAGTGCAACTGCCCGGCCTCGCTTTACAGCCAGTGGATTGGGCCGGCCACAGCACGCAGTTCGACCTGAACCTGGAAACCGAGGAATCGGTTGACGGTCTCTGGGCCTCGCTGACTTACGCCACGGATCTGTTTGACGCGGCGACCGTGGAACGCCTGGCCGAGCATTGGCAGACTCTGCTGCGTGCGGTCCTGCAGGATGCCTCGGTGGCCTTGGACGACCTGGCGATGCTCAGCCCGTTGCAATGGCAGCACAGGGTGCACGACTGGAACCGCAGCGACACCGACTACCCACGCGAACGCTGCGTACACCAGTTGTTTGAGGCCCAGGCCGCGGCGCAACCCGACGCCATCGCGCTGCACTTCAATGACGAGCGCCTGAGCTACGGCGAACTCAACCGTCGCGCCAATCGGCTGGCCCATCGTCTGATCGACATGGGCGTCGGCCCGGACGTGCTGGTGGCGGTGCACGTGGAGCGTTCCCTGGACATGGTGGTCGGCTTGCTCGCGACCCTCAAGGCAGGTGGCGCCTATGTGCCGCTCGACCCGCAATTCCCGGCAGAGCGCCTGGCCTACATGCTTGAAGACAGCCGCGCCCGGGTATTGCTGACGCAACCGCACCTGCTGGGGCACCTGGCTCAGCCGCACGGCGTGCAGGTGCTGATGGTGGAGGATGCCGGCACAGCGCAGCACGACCCCCAGGTTGCTGTGACACCGGAGCATCTGGCCTACGTGATCTACACCTCTGGCTCCACCGGCAAGCCCAAAGGGGTGATGGTTCGCCACAAGGCGCTGTGCAGCTTCACCAGCGGCATGGCTGGCACGTTGAGTATCGGCCAAGATGCGCGGCTGTTGTCGCTGACCACCTTCTCGTTCGACATCTTCGCCCTGGAGCTGTATGTGCCGCTGAGTGTCGGCGGTACCGTGTTGCTGAGCGCCCAGGCAATGGCCCTCGACCCGGAGGCGATCCTCGATCTGGCCCAGCGCCAGGCGGCGAATGTGCTGCAAGCCACGCCCTCGACCTGGCGCATGTTGCTCGACAGCCCACGGGCTCATTCACTGCGTGGCATCGTCTGCCTGTGCGGTGGCGAAGCGCTGCCCGTCGATTTGGCCCAGCGCATGCTCGATCTGCAAGGCCCGTTGTGGAACCTCTATGGTCCGACGGAAACCACCATCTGGTCGGCGGCTCATCGTTTGCACCAGGCATTGCCGTTCGTTGGACGGCCCATCGCCAATACCGGCTTGTTCATCCTCAATGCCGGTCTCACGCCATGCCCCCAAGGTGTGTCCGGTGAGCTGCTGATCGGTGGTGTCGGCCTGGCGCGCGGTTACCACCGGCAGCCGGCGCTGACCGCCGAACGCTTCGTGCCCAACCCGTTTGGGGCTCCGGGCGAACGCCTGTACCGTACCGGCGACCTGGCACGCTATCGGGCCGACGGCGTGGTGGAATACATCGGCCGTGTCGACCACCAGGTCAAGGTGCGGGGTTTCCGTATCGAGCTGGGTGAAATCGAAGCCTGCCTGCGTGAGTTCGACGGCGTACGCGAAGCCGTGGTGCTGGCCGATAACGACCGGCTGATCGCTTACCTGGTCAGCACCGCGCCGCAGGCGCCGCAGGAGTATAAAGCCGCGCTGCGCGAGCGTCTGCCGGACTACATGGTGCCAGCGCAGTGGCTGTTCCTCGACAGCCTGCCGCTGACCCCCAACGGTAAGCTCGACCGCAAGGCACTGCCCAAACCGGATGCCAGCCTGTCGCTCAAAGGCCATGTAGCGCCCGTCACCCCGCGCGAGCAGCAGGTGGCGGCGATTTGGGCCGAGGTACTGGAATTGCCCCGGGTGGGCCTCGACGATCATTTCTTCGAGTTGGGCGGGCATTCATTGCTGGCCACGCGGGTGGTGTCACGGGTGCGTCAGGCCCTGGCGCTGGAAGTCCCACTCAAGGCCTTGTTCGAACAGCCGCTGCTGGGTGATTTCGTGCGGGCCTTGGGCGAGGAGGGCGTCACCGCGCCGGCGCTGATCAAGGCCGACCGCACGCAACCTCTGCCGATGTCTTATGCCCAGGAGCGCCAGTGGTTCCTCTGGCAATTGGACCCGGCCGGCGCCGCGTATCACATCCCCAGCGCCCTGCGTTTGCAGGGGTCGTTGGACCTGACCGCGCTGCAAAAGAGCTTCGATAGCTTGCTGGCTCGCCATGAAAGCCTGCGCACGTATTTCCGTCAGGACGCCACCGGCGCGGTTCAAGTCATTGACGCCCAGGGCCGGGTCGATATCGAGCAGGTCGACAGCGACTATGCCGGTCTCAAGGCGCGGGTCGCGCAGGTGGTCGCCCAGCCTTTCGACCTGCTGCGTGGGCCGCTGCTGCGGGTCACCTTGCTGCGCCTGGCCGAGGACGACCATGTGCTGGTGCTGGTGCAGCATCACATTGTCTCTGACGGCTGGTCGATGCAGTTGATGGTCGAGGAGCTGGTGCAGGCGTATGCCGCTAACAGCCAAGGCCAGGACGTGCAATTGCCGGCGCTACCGATCCAGTACGCCGATTATGCCGTGTGGCAGCGCGGTTGGATGGAGGCGGGTGAGCAGGCGCGTCAGCTGGCCTACTGGCGCGAGCAGTTGAGCGGCGAGCAACCGGTGCTGGAGTTGCCGTTCGACCACCCGCGCCCGGCACAGCCAAGCCATCGCGGCGCACGCTTGGGTGTCGAGTTGCATCCTGAGTTGTTGGGCAGTTTGCGCGCACTGGCGCAGCGCGCTGGCGTCACGCTGCCGATGCTGCTGCTGGCGTCTTACCAGGCGTTGCTGCATCGCTACAGCGGCCAGGAGGATGTGCGCGTGGGTGTGCCGATTGCCAACCGCAATCGCCTGGAAGCCGAGGGGTTGATCGGCTTCTTCGTCAACACCCAAGTGCTCAAGGCCGATATCCACGGGCAAATGAGCACCGAGCAATTGCTGCACCAGGTGCGCCAGCGTTCTCTGGAAGCCCAGGCTCATCAGGACCTGCCGTTCGAACAGCTTGTGCAGGCATTGCAACCGGAGCGCAGCCTGAGCCTCAGTCCATTGTTCCAAGTGTTGTTCAACCACCGTGTGAGCGCTGCCGACAGCCATCTGCATCGCCTGGCCGACCTGCACGTCGAAGTCCTGGATTTGGACGAAGGCGTGGCCCAGTTCGACCTGGCGCTGGATGTGGAAGAAAGCCCGACGGCCCTGCGTGCCTCTCTGAGTTATGCCACCGACCTGTTCGCTGTGCCGACCATCGAGCGCATGGCCGGGCATTGGCAGAACCTGTTGCGGGCAATGGTGGTCGACCCACGGCAGCCCATCAGCCAATTGAGCCTGCTGGGCGAGGATGAGCAACAGCAGATTCTTGAGCTGTGGGACCAGACCGACGCCGGTTTTTCAGCCGCGCGCCTGGTGCACGAATTGGTCGCTGATCGCGCCCGGGAAACCCCGGAGGCGGTGGCGGTGAAATTCGATGCTCAAACCCTGAGTTACGGCGAACTGGATCGCCAGGCCAACCGCCTGGCCCATGCCCTGATCGCCCGTGGTGTCGGCCCGGAAGTGCGCGTGGCCATCGCCATGCCGCGCAGTGCCGAGATCATGGTGGCGTTCCTGGCGGTGATGAAAGCCGGTGGTGTGTATGTGCCGCTGGATATCGAATACCCACGTGATCGCTTGCTGTACATGATGCAGGACAGCCGTGCGCAACTGCTGCTGACTCACAGCCGGGCGCTGCAGCAACTGCCAGTCCCCGAGGGCCTGGATACCCTCGCAATTGATCGCACCGAAGCGTGGGCCGGTTACAGTGATACGGCACCGGATGTGGTGCTGGACGGCGACAACCTCGCCTACGTGATCTACACCTCCGGTTCCACCGGTTTGCCCAAAGGCGTGGCGGTGTCCCACGGGCCGTTGGTGGCGCATATCATCGCCACTGGCGAGCGCTATGAAACCTCGCCGAGCGATTGCGAATTGCACTTCATGTCG